>DNFZ01000001.1 GCA_003486785.1 Clostridiales bacterium
TTCAACAGCTATATCGCTCCGGCGCAGGTGTCTACACTCAGTGCTTCCGGCAACCCCGCCGTATGGTGGGTCTCTGCCGTTGGTGCCGTTGCACTGCTGTGGGCGCGGCTTGCCAAGCGCGTTGCCCCCGATAAAGCCATGCAGGTCTTCTGTGTGGGTGTACTCGCAAACTTCCTGCCCTGGGTGCTGGTCTCACGCTGCACGTTTATCTACCACTTTTTTGCGACGGTGCCGTTTATCCTCATGGCGACGGTCTATGCGCTGCAGAAGCTGGAGCAGCGGTATCCGGAAGCGCATTTTCTCAAGTGGTGTTGGATTGGATTTGCGGCGTTGTTTTTTGTGCTGATGTATCCCGGCATCTCCGGGCTTGCCGTGCCAGCGGAGTGGGCAGCGTTTTTATCGAAGCTGCCGGGAGGGAAGCTGATGTATGGCGCGTGATGAAGAAGCGAGAAAAACGCTTAGGCAGATGGCGAAGTTTGCCGTCGTTGGCGCGCTCAATACCATGGTGGATTTTGCAGTGTTTCAAACGCTCAATCTCATTCTCGGCTGGGTGTATTTCGCGCAGGTGATCGGTTACACATTCGGTGTGATCAATAGCTACCTGTGGAACAGCAACTGGACGTTTCGCGAGCAGCGCACGCGCTCGTTTCGCGAGATTGCGCTGTTCCTTTTGGTCAACCTCGCATCGCTCGGGGTTTCCCTCGGCGTTATTTGGCTTTGCCGCGAGGTGTTTGGCGTGACCAACGACTGGGCCGCGCGTTGGATGCCGCATCTGCTGTCGGGCTTTATCAAAGGGGACACGATCTGCAAGCTCATCGCGACGGTGTTTGCCATCGCCGTCAATTATCTCGGCAATCGCCTGCTTGTGTTTCGCAAGAAAACGGAACGGGTTGGCGCAGAAGCGTAGCACAAGCCGAGAGGATAGAATAAAAAACGTCGAATTTTATCGAAAAAGCGCCTCCATGCAGTGCGCTTTTCGTGTATACTGAGCATAACCGTGAAAAAACGGGAATTCACGAGAGGAAGCACAGGATTGCATGCTATCCCGCATCAAAAGCCATGGACTCAACGGAATCGGCGGGTTTGCCGTAAAGGTGGAGACGGATATCGCAAACGGTCTGCCCGGTTTTGAAATCGTAGGCTTGCCGGACGCCGCCGTCAAGGAATCACGCGAACGCGTACGCGCCGCGATCAAAAACGCCGGATACATCTATCCGGCGGCGCGCATCACGGTCAACCTCGCGCCTGCGGATATGCGCAAAGAGGGCGCGGTATATGATCTGCCCGTCGCGCTCTCCATCCTCGCTGCATCGGGGCAGCTTGGCGCAAACACGAACCCTCCGTTTGTGACATTTGGCGAGCTGGGGCTCGACGGCAGTGTGCGTGCGATCGCAGGCATGCTGCCGATGGTAATCGACGCGTTTTCCAAGGGCGAGACCGTGTTCGCCGTGCCGGAGGGCAACGCAGAGGAAGCGGCATATGTGGAGGGGGTGACCATTCTGCCCGTCGCGACACTTTCGCAGCTTTGCGAGCATGTGCGCGGCGACGCGGAGATACCCGCGCACCCGACCGAGCGCTGGCTTGGCTACGAGCAGCGCTTTGCGACGGATTTTTCCGAAATCAAGGGGCAGCAGGGCGCAAAGAGAGCCGCCGAGATCGCCATTGCGGGCGGGCACAACATCCTGCTCATCGGAACGCCCGGCGCAGGCAAGACCATGCTCGCGCGCGCGATGCCGTCGATTTTGCCGCAACTGACGTATGAAGAATCGCTGGAGATCACCAAGATACACTCCATCACAGGCGCGACCAAGGGACGCGGCATGGTCCGCGAGCGCCCGTTTCGCGCGCCGCATCACGGGGCTTCTTCCGCTGCGCTTGTCGGCGGTGGCAACCGCGCAATGCCGGGCGAGATCAGCCTTGCGCACTATGGCGTGCTCTTTCTCGACGAGTTGCCGGAGTTTCAGCATAACGTACTGGAGGCGCTGCGCCAGCCGCTGGAGGATGGCTTTATCACCGTTAGCCGCGCGGCTGCTACAGCGACTTATCCGGCTGAGTTTGTGTTGATTGCCGCGATGAACCCATGCCCCTGCGGAAACCACGGCTCAAAAATTCACCCTTGCCGCTGCGCCAAGAGCCAGATTGAGCGCTATCGCGGGCGCATCAGCGGACCGCTGCTGGACCGGATCGATATCCAGATCGAAATGCCGGAGGTGGGCTTTTTAGAGCTATCCGAAAAATCGGCTGGCGAGTCTTCCTCTGTAATCCGCGCACGTGTGGAAGCCGCACGGGAGGCGCAGAGAAAGCGCTTTGCCGCGGACGGCATTCTCCTCAACGCGCAGATGAACGCGAAACTCATCAAGCGCTATTGCGCGCCGGACGCGGCGAGTGAGCAGCTGCTCGCGCGGGCGTATGCGGAGCTGAAGCTCTCCGCGCGCGCGTATCAGCGCATCCTGAAGGTGGCGCGGACAATTGCGGATGTGGAGGGCGCGGAGCAGATTACGCTTAGCCACTACGCGGAGGCGATTCAGTATCGCAGCCTCGACCAAAGCGGAAGGGAAGCATAACGCTATGGCGCTGGAAATCACTGCGGAGATACAGGCTCGCCTCTGGCTGCATTACGGCACCGAGTACAACTCAAGATTGTTCCGGCGGATTCAAGCCCGCTTTGGCTCGTTTGTGGAGGCAAAGGCCGCGTTTGGCGACGGAGCCGACTGGGTTTCCGCCCTGCCGGATTTTATTCGCGCAAGGTTGCAGGAAGCGTGGCAACCCGGGTTTATCGAACGTTTTTTGGAACGATTGGAAAGAAAGAAGATCTCTTTTACCTTTCTCGGGGATGAACGCTATCCCAAGCTGCTCACCGAGATTGCAGATCCGCCAAGCGTACTCTTCTACATCGGCAAGATCGAACCCGATCCCGAGCTTGCCATCGCGGTGATCGGAACCCGACACCCGACGAAATATGGCATCGAGGTTGCCAAAAGATTTGGTTACGAGTTGGCATCTGCCGGTGCGCTGGTGGTCTCCGGTCTTGCGGAAGGAATCGATGCCTGCGCGGCGCGCGGCGCGCTGGACGCAAAGCATGCAATCTGCCCGACGCTTGCGGTGCTTGGCTGCGGGGTAGATGTTGTCTACCCCAAAACGAATGAGAAGCTGTATGACGAGATCATCGAGCGCGGGGCAGTCGCGTCAGAGTTTCTGCCGGGGGCACCGCCAATCAGCAAGCATTTTCCGATTCGAAACCGCGTCATGAGCGGGCTTTCGCACGGCACGCTCGTGATCGAAGCGGGGGAGCGCAGCGGCACCAGCATCACCGCAGGCTATGCGCACGATCAGGGACGAGAAGTGTTTGCCGTGCCAGGGCGCATCGGGGACGAGATGAGCGCGGGGCCAAACGGCATGATCTCCCGCGGAGAAGCAAAGGCTGTTTTCTCATCAGAGGAGATTCTTTCGGAATTCTCCTGCCTGCATGTACCCGCCGATACACGGCCGCCCGCTTCCGTCGTGCTTCTTTCTTCGCTGAGGGACGATCAGCGCGCCATCTGCCGTCTGCTCAAGAGCGGTGAGATGAGCTTTGACGAGCTTTGCGATGTTCTTTCGCTGCCGATCGGCAC
>DNFZ01000097.1 GCA_003486785.1 Clostridiales bacterium
CAGACCCGATACGCGGATACCAAGGTTAGTATAGTACACTCAATTGTAAAATTGCAATGTATTTTTTTTGCAATGTGTTTGATCAAACGCAATGTTTGGGCGCTTTTTGTGTGTTTTATGCGTCGATCAGCATGCTTTATGCTGTATCTGGTGTGCGCTCGAATACCATATTTGGTATCATTTGCGTCGAATAACACACTATTTATGTGCCTGAGCATCCTCATGATACTGCGCGCGCGGGCCGCCGACATATTTTGGCCGCGTCTTTGCGAGGATAAAAGAAGCCTCACCGATCTTTCGCTGCTCCGTATGCACGGGCACCACGACAGGATGCAAGTGCATGCCGATGAGCGTGCCGCCGATGTCTATGCCGAGCGCGGCTTGCGCGGCCACATCCTCCACCATTACACGATCTGGGATGCGGCTGAATGCCTCGGTTGCAAACGCGCCGCCCGCGTGCAGCCACGGGCGCACCCATACCTCCTGCAGGCGGTAGCGCTCCATGCAGGCTCTGCTCGTGCAGATGGCGCGGTTGATGTGCTCGCAGCCCTGGACAGCAAGATACAATCCCGCCTCGGTCACACGCGACAGGATCGCGTCCATGACGGCCTTTGCCGCCTCCTGGCTGGAAGCGGAGCCGATGCGGTGGCCTGTGATTTCGCTCGTCGAGCAGCCGACGATGAAGATATCGCCCTCGCGGTATTGGGCGCTTGCAAGCAGATGGTCGACGGCCTCTGCCGCCTGACGGGTCAGTTCGCTGTAGTCCATTTTTATCACCTCTAAGGTTTGGTCGCATGCCGCTTGCCTGATCGCGCGGGCATGCCTTCTTCAGAAAGACAGTATAGCACAATTTCTTCTCTTTTTGCGCTTACTTTTCACGATATCTATGCCAAGCCGTATGGTATACTGTCGCTATGAACTGGATTGCGCCTTTATTAGAGTGGTATCAAACAAACGCGCGGGATCTGCCCTGGCGCAAAACCCGGGATGGCTATGCCGTCTGGATCAGCGAGATCATGCTCCAGCAGACGCGGGTTGCCGCCGTGATTCCATATTACGAGCGGTTCATGCGTGAACTGCCGGACATCAACGCGGTGGCAAATGTAGAGGACGACCGCCTACACAAGCTCTGGGAGGGCTTGGGCTACTATAGTCGCGCAAGAAACATGAAGAAGGCGGCGAGCGAGATCCTCTTTCGATTTGGCGGAAAAATACCGCGAAACTATGCTGCTCTGCTGACACTGCCCGGCATCGGGGAATATACCGCGGGGGCAATCGCTTCCATCGCTTTTGGCGAAGCGGTGCCCGCGGTGGACGGAAACGTGCTGCGCGTCTACACACGGCTCCTTGGCGTGGCACGGGACATCCGCGATCTGGCGTTCAAAAAAGAAGTGCGCGCGTTTCTGCTTCCGCTCGTACCAAAGGAAAATCCAGGTGCGTTCAACGCCGCGCTGATGGAGCTGGGCGCAACCGTCTGCCTGCCAAACGGCATGCCAAAATGCGACGAATGCCCCGTGCGGGAACATTGCGTCGCTTATCGCGAGGGCAGAACAGCAGAGCTGCCTATGCTCTCCGCGAAAAAGGCGCGAAAGATCGAGCGCAAGACCGTCTTCGTGCTGACGATTAACGGCGGGCTGATCGGCTTTCGCCGTCCGGAAAGCGGCCTGCTCGCAGGCTTATGGCAGCTGCCGGAGGCGACGGGGGAACTGACGGACGCGGAGGCTGCCGCGTGGCTCGGCCAGCAAGGGATCGGCCCCGTCGGCGAGCTACGCTTTTATGAAAGAAAGCACATCTTTACCCATATCGAATGGCACATGCGCGTCTGCGCCGCCGAGGTCACGGCGGATGTTTTGCCGGAGGGTTGGATTGTGCTGGACGAATCCCACGCGCTGCCGACGGCGTATCGGGTGTGCTGTTAGTGAGAAGCACCAGTAAGCTACACAACTCTTTGTTTTCGATGATCTCGCAATGGAATTACAAAGCCAAAATCAGCATCTGATGTTGTTGATTATGATGAAAAACTATAACAGTCATACAGTCACTGCTTTTTTTTACGGGCGAAGCTCTGTCCGCCTGATCAACATTGCGCAGAGCGATCACATCGATACCCCGGCATTGCGCATCTCGTTTTAACCAAACGATTGGATCACTCTAGCCTTCGGAATCCTGCTGTTGCTCGTTTCGTTTTTTTCTGCGGCGCGACAAAGGCATCTTGGGTTTCCCTGCTGGCAGCGGCGCTGCTATTCGTGTAGTACAACGAGATCACATATCTCTTTGTCATGCGAAACGTCTTCTGCCTTGTGCTGAACGCGCTGATGGTCGCGTTGTTTGCGGGTACAGCATGGCCTTGATGGGATTGCCTCTTTTGTCCGCCCGCTTTGATTGACTTTTCGCGCTGATTCTTTATCCCATCTATTGAAAGAGAGACGGTTTTGACAATAAACTGCTTTACAGGCGCAGAAGAGGCCCGCTTGCGCGAGCCTCTCTTGTGTTGCCTTGCGGCTATTGTCGTTGCTTATTTGTCCAGCACTTCGGTCACGACGCCGGATGCAACCGTTCTGCCGCCTTCGCGAATCGCGAAACGC
>DNFZ01000188.1 GCA_003486785.1 Clostridiales bacterium
AAATCTTCGGCTCCTTCTGTTCAATGAGCGTATAGCTTGCGCCATCCGCGTGCCAGATGCTGTCCACAAGATACGGCTGCATGACGACGCCGTCGTTTGCGTAGGCGGAAGCATAACAGGCCATCTGCAGCGGAGACATCAGGATTTCGCCCTGGCCATAGCCCGTTACCGCCAGATCATATTCGTTGAGCGGCTTGTCGGAAGCGCGCTCGTTCGCCAGCTGGGGCTTGCTCACATCCAGACCATAGATCTGCTTATCGAGCACAAGATGAACGTTGGGAACCTCGCTGTAGCTGCCGTCCGCATTCTTTTGCCAGATACTCTCTCCGCCCTCCGCCAGATTGAGCCAGGAGACCTGCTCCGGATCATTCGGGTTGATCTGCCAGTAGATACGCGGTTCAGTGCCTTCCTTTTCAAGCTCGATTGCTGTCATCCAGCCGATCTTTTCCATGTAGGCGGTGAACTTGTTCCAGCCCATGCGCATGGCTGAGTAAGAGAAATACAGATTGTCCGATGAAGTGATGGAGTTGATCATGTTCATCGGGGATTTTCTACTGTCGGCGCGGGTACGAACCAGCGCACGGTCATTGCTTTGCTCCTTCCAGGTCAGCGGGCTGGAACGATCCGCAAGGTTGGAGAGAAACGTCTCGGAGGGATACCATCTGTCGGTATTGATCTCCTCGGAGCCGGGGAATATGTCGTTGACGGTCATGGTGTTCGTCTCAAGCAGGGCAGCGCTGGTGAGCAGCTTGAACACCGAGCCGGGCGTATACAAGCCCTGCGTGGTGCGGTTGTACAGCGGGATATCGGGATCCGTCTGCATCGCTTCCCACTCTTCGATGGGGAGGCCTCGGCTCAGATCGTTTAAGTCGAAACCCGGCCACGAGGTCATGGCCTGAATTGCGCCGGTCAGGGGATTGAGCACGATGACGCTGCCGTGGATTCTTTCGTCGTAAACGATGGTGTCGATTACGTCCTCCAGGCGCTCCTGCAATTCGGGGATGATGGTCAGATGCAGGTCGTAACCATCCACCGCCTTGGTGGAATAGAGCATGCCGCGGCTGCCGCCATCCTTTGTCTGAATGTAGGTAAAGCGTCCGTTGGTACCCAGCAGCTGGTCCTCATAGAGCAGCTCAAGGCCGTATTTGCCGATATAGCTGTCACCGTTGTAGCGCGTCGCGGTGGTGACATAGCGGTCGTTTGCCGCGTCGTATCGGATGTCTCCGTATGTCTCGTAATTGATCTTCTCTGTTTTCGAGATGATACCGGCGTAGCCGACGATGTGGCAGAGCGACTCTCCGTTGGGATAGTAGCGCAGCGTGCCGTAGTTCGCGGTGTCGATGGCAAGGCCGGTGATGGCGAGCAGGCGCTGCTTGAACTCCAGCGTCGCCTCGTCAGGGTAGAAGGTCTTGAGTTTTACAAAGTCGTTACGCACCTTTGTGAGCGCTGTGCGCACGTCTTCCTCCGTCATCTCCATCTCCGGAACGCGGGCGACCTCCTGGACGAAGACATCCACGTCCGGGATTGTGCTTGGAACGCAAAACACGGTAATGGCGTTCACGTTCTGAGCATAAGGCTCTCCGTAGGCGAGAATTTCGCCGCGATTTGCCTGCAGCACGCCTACACGGAGGCTATCGCCCCATTCCATGTCGGGAAAGATGAGCTTGGGGGACCAGTCGATCGTCCAGCGGTGTTCGATGCGATTTGCCTCGATGGTGAAGTTGTAGATGAGATCCTTTCCAGCGCG
Source organism: Clostridiales bacterium (assembly GCA_003486785.1). Taxonomy (GTDB): domain Bacteria; phylum Bacillota; class Clostridia; order Christensenellales; family CAG-138; genus UBA7703. The sequence goes on from DNFZ01000188.1 coordinate 1,748, forward strand.
CGCGCTATGATAGGTGAGCGTATAGTTCACCCGCGCAATGATCTCGCCGTCTATCACATCTATTGCGGTGTAGTCGATGCCGGTGAGCTGCAGCTCGTCAAAAATGCTCTGGTAGCGCTCGATAAACTCCACCTTTGTAATGGTGGTTTTCACCTCGTCCGCTTTGTCAGTCTCGTCCGCAACGGCTGCGGTGGGGGCAGGGGTGGCGTTGGGGTTTACGGTCGCGTCGGGGCTCTGCGCAGACGTCTCCTCAGGTGATGGCGAGAGATCCGGCGCGGGCGTCATGTCGTTATCCCGCTGATCGGCCGGAATGTCGCTTTCGTCCACCATGTCCGGATCAGCCGTCGCGTCCGGGTCAACTGTTGCCTCCAGGTCGTCCGTAGGGCTGGGGTCCGGTGTGAACTCTGCTTCGGCCGTGATGCTCGGATCCGGCGTCGCGCTCGGGTCAGGCGTGCCGGACAGCTCGGGCTCAGGCGTGACGGAAGGCTCCGGCGTGGGCGTTTCCGCTTTGTCCAAGCCGAACACCTGCCGCCAGATTTTGCGGTTTTCTTCCTTTTCTTTCTCTTCCGCTTGCAAACGTTTTGTGCGCTCTTCTTCCGTTTCCGGCGCCTTGATGCTGTCCGCGAGCATCTCGTATGCTTTGTCAAACGAGCCTTCGCTGATATAGTCCAAAAAGCGGTAGCAGTAATCGCTGCCGCGCGTCACGATCGAGCAGCCCGTGCTCAAAAACGCGGTGCTCAGCATCAATATTGCAATGAGTAATGCGAAAAATCGTTTCATTTTCTACCTTGATCCTTTGAAATTTACCCCCCGGTAAAGCAAGGATATTATACCAAATGTGCGGAGAGGGGGAAGCGAATCCGTAAAAAATTAATAATCCTGCCACGATTCGGGCGGCAAAACTGCGGGATTGTGAAAAAATAGATCCATGATAGCAGCAGGGCAAGACGCGATCGGATCATCAAAGCCTCTCGCGCTGACTCGCTATCCCATCTATTGAAAGAGAGACGGTTTTGACAATAAACTGCTTTACAGGCGCAGAAGAGGCCCGCTTGCGCGAGCCTCTCTTGTGTTGCCTTGCGGCTATTGTCGTTGCTTATTTGTCCAGCACTTCGGTCACGACGCCGGATGCAACCGTTCTGCCGCCTTCGCGAATCGCGAAACGCAGACCCGGCTCGATCGCGATGGACGTGATCAGCTGGATGTTCATGTCGATGTGGTCGCCGGGCATGACCATCTCAACGCCCGCGGGCAGCTCGATAGAGCCCGTCACGTCCGTCGTGCGGAA
>DNFZ01000206.1:0-414 GCA_003486785.1 Clostridiales bacterium
CCGTCAGCATGTTTTGCTCACGGCTAAGAACAACGTTCTCGAGCTGGATGGATTCATCTATGATGCCAACGCGCCTGAGCGTGGCAAACAATTCCTCCTGCAACGCTATCCCATCCTCCGTTTTTTATCTCTTCTCGCGATCGTTTTCCTGATTGAGCAGCAGCATCTCGTTTGCGCGGGCGATCAGCCGTTCCACAACCGCATCCGCAGTGCCGTGATACACCTGCTCCCCTTTTTCGAAAAGAATGCCGTTACCCTCGCCAAACGCAACGCCGATGTCCGCATCCCGCGCTTCCCCCGGTCCGTTGACCGCGCAACCCATGACGGCAATCTTGAGATATCCTTTCTTGTGCGGAAGCCGCGTGTTGACCGCCTCCACCATCTTCATGACATCCACGCGCGTTCTGCCGCAGG
>DNFZ01000206.1:477-2514 GCA_003486785.1 Clostridiales bacterium
GAAACGCGGATGGTATCGCCGATGCCGTCAAGCAGCAGTGCGCCGATGCCTGCGGCGGACTTGATGATGCCGCTGGCGACGTCCCCCGTTTCTGTGACGCCTACGTGCAGCGGGTAGTCCACGCGCTTGCTGACCGCACGGTAAGCATCCACCGTGTCACGCACGTTGGAGGCCTTGAGCGAGAGCACGATATCCGTAAACCCCTCGCGCTCCAGAAGAGCAACGTGCTTAAGCGCGCTTTCGATCATCGCCTCAGTCGTTGCGCCGCCGTACTTCCGGCGAAGAACGGGCTCGATGGAGCCGGCGTTGACACCGATGCGTATGGGAGTATGGTGCGTCTTTGCGCAAGCCACCACGGCGCGCACACGGGTTTCGTCGCCGATGTTACCGGGATTGAAGCGGAGCTTGTCCGCGCCGTTTTCCATCGCCGCAATAGCAAGGCGATAGTCAAAATGAATATCAGCCACGATCGGGATGCGGATGCGGCGCTTGATCTCGCCCAGCGCCTTTGCGCAAGCCATATCATAGACGGAAGTGCGCACGATGTTGCAGCCTGCCTCGGTGAGCCGCTCAATTTGCGCTACCGTGGCCGAGACATCCCGCGTATCCGTATTCGTCNNGTCATGGACTGCACCGAAACCGGCGCGCCTCCGCCGACAGGAACCCCGCCGACGAGCATCTGTCTTGTCATGCTGGATAACTTACCTTCTCATATATGCGCGTATGTTCAGCCTCACGAAGCGCTGAATCTGCCGTTGAGCAAATTCGATACATCATTGAACGTCAGAAAGATGATCAAACCAAAGAGCAACAGCAATCCGACAAAGTGAATCATCCCTTCTTTTTCCTGCGAAATCGGTTTGCCGCGAATCGCCTCAACGAACATAAACACGAGCCTGCCGCCATCCATTGCGGGGATGGGCAGGAGATTCATAATGCCCAGACTCGCGCTGATGAGCACGAGCAGGCGCAGTACATTTTCTCCGCTTGAGCGCACCGCCTCGCTGATCATCGCGACGATTGCAACCGGGCCTGCCGCATCCGAACTGGTTGCATCGCCTTGCGCAACTCTACCGAAAAAGCGAAACGTCTCCGCAAGCGTTGCGGTCACGTAGTTGACCGAGCGCACGGCACTCTCACCGATGCCAAACTTCATGCGCTCGGTAGTGATGGTTACACCAATAAAGTTTTTTCCGAGCGCTTCGTTATAAATACTCTGTAGATAAAGCTGCTTTTCCATGCCGCTTCGGTTAACCGTGAGCGTAAGATCCTGTGTCTCTACAGCGAGAATCATATCGACGGTTTGGAAATAGAAACGTACCGGTTTGTCTCCGATCCGCGTGATCACGTCACCCGGCATAACGCCGGCGGTCTCAGCAGGCGAGGCTTGGTTTACCTCATAGATGGCCGGCATAAAATCGCCAAAGGCACTGAGCGTGACAAACGCAAGCAAAATTGCAAAGACTAGATTGGTCACAGGACCCGCAAGCACCACGATGATTCGCTTCCATACCTTTTGCGCGTTGAAGCTTCGCTCATTGGCCGCCTTTTCGTCTTCCCCCTCAAAACGGCACATGCCGCCTATGGGAAACGCGCGGACGGAGAACTCCGTCCCTCGCTTGTCTTTCTTTTTCAAAAGTTTCGGTCCCATACCAATGGAGAACTCCAATATCGAAAACCCGAACGCGCGCCCCGCAAAATAGTGTCCCATCTCGTGAATCATCACGAGAAATGATAGCAACAGCAGCGCCACGCCGATAGAGATGACCGTGTTCAATGCCTGTTCCGCCTTTCCTGGGTAATGCGTTCGATCATCCAGCCCGCCTGCTCGCGCGCCTGCCGATCCGCATCTATAATTTCCTCCAGCGCATCGAGCGCTCTGGGGGTGTGCTGATTTAGAGTATAGTCCACGACCTTCTCTATGTCCAGAAAGCCGATATGCCCGCTACAGAATGCTTCCACAGCCGCCTCATTTGCGCCATTATACACAAGCGGATAGGAGCGCCCGGCATTCAGCGCGTCATAGGCCATCTTAAG
>DNFZ01000093.1 GCA_003486785.1 Clostridiales bacterium
GAGCGGAATATCTGCTGCAGGTCGGCGTGAGCGAGTCTTTTTTAGAAAAGCTAATCGCCCAATGGAAAGGCGTGTCAATGCAAAGAATTGGGCATGCAAATGCGAACGCACCACGTTGCGCTGAGCAGAAAGAACGATAATACAACACATGGATAAACACTCTAACGAGAAAATCGTTACACTGCAAGAAACGCTGGGTTCTTATGAACGCGAGAACGCCGCGCGCTTTCATATGCCCGGCCATAAAGGGCGTGGGCTCGCTGGATTCTGGCGCGAGGAGCTGCCGCTTTGGGACGTGACGGAACTGAGCAACACCGATAACCTGCACGAACCGCACGGCGCGTTGGCCGCAGCGCAGGTGAGCATGGCGCAGGCATATGGCGCGAAAGCTTCTTTTTTTGTAGTAAACGGCGGGACGAACGCGGTGCAGGCCATGATTCTCGCGCTTGGCGAGGAAGACAAGCTGCTGCTCGCGCGGGACTGCCATCGCGCGGCGGTGAGCGGAGCCGCACTGCGCGGCATTGAGACGTGCTATATTACGCCGGAGTATGAAACTGAGCGCGGTTTGCTGGGCATGGTGACGCCGAATGAACTCGACCGCACGCTGAAGCAGACTGGGGCAACCGCCGCGCTCATCACCACACCGAACGCATATGGATTCTGCGCGGATGTGGAAGGGCTCGCGTATGCCGCGCACAACCACGGCGCGCTGCTGCTCGTCGATGCGGCGCACGGGGCACATCACCCATTCTCTGACGCCTTGCCGCGTGGGCTAAGCGGTTATGCCGACGTATATGTACACTCGCAACACAAGACGATGGATGCGCTGACACAAGCGGCAAGCCTGCATCTGGGCGAGTGCCGCATTACGCCTGCGCAGCTGCGCCGTGCACTCGCCATGACCGAAACGACAAGCCCTTCCTATCTGATCATGGCATCGCTCGACTGGTCGGTCTATATGGTGCGACGGCGGGACTGGACCGGGCAGGTTGCGCGCTGCATCTCGCTGGAACAGCAAATAGAGGCCATCGACGGCTTTGCGGTATTGCACGATCCTGTCGGTATCGGCGTGTTTGAGCGCGACCGAACGCGCGTTGTGATCGACGTTTCCGGCCGCGGCTACAGCGGGTATGAAGCGCAGGCAATTCTGGAAGAGAACCATATTTATGTTGAGATGGCGGACGCGCGGCATCTGGTTTTGATCGCCACCCCAAGCGATGAACCTGCCTGGTATGATCAACTGCTGCAAGCCCTCGCTTCGATGCCGAGACGAGCGCCATTCAAGATAGAAGGAACAGCAGATGTTCGGCTTGCCGCAAACGAGCAACGCATGCGTATTCGCGAAGCGACATTTGCCAGGACAGAGGCGGTTTCTCTCGAGAAGGCCAAGGGGTGTGTCGCCGCGGAGGCAATCGGCATCTATCCGCCGGGCATTGCGCTGGTCATGCCGGGAGAAGTCATCGACCCGCGCGCGATCGATTACCTAATTGCGCAGGAAAAAAGCGGCGGGTCGCTGTTTGGCGCATACGACGGACGGGTTTTTGTCGTCGCCGAAAACTAATAAAGAAATGGTTTCGCAAAAAAGCGAATTTGAGGAATACCATGCAGAACCGATTGCTCGAAGCTATACAACAAGACCGCGCGCCGCACGCAATCCTGATCTCCGGGCCGGAAGGCAGCGGAAGACGGGAACTTGCGCGCCGATGCGCCGCGCTATTTTGCCTCGGCGAAGACGCGCCGGAGCGCCTGAACGGCTGCCCAAACTATTACGAGATCGGCGAAGGCACCGTGAAGGTGGACGACATTCGAACGCTGCTGTCCTCGGCGGCAATGCAGGGATTCAACGGCGGGCAGCGGGCGTTTGTGTTTGTTAATGCGCAGCGCATGAGCGCGCAGATTCAAAACACGCTGCTTAAAACGCTGGAGGAGCCGCACAGCGAGACGATGCTGATTTTAACCGGAAACGAGTTTGGGCTGTTGCCGACGATACGCTCTCGCTGCGTGATCGAGCGGCTCGGCGCGGGAAGCATCGAAGAAACAGCGCGCGCGCTGGTGCTGGAGGGCATCCCGCCGCAGGAATCGCGCATTTTTGCCGGGCTTGCGGATGGCATTCTCAGCCGTGCGCGCGCATATGCAACCGAAGAAGCGCGATCGTTTCGCGCGGAGGCGCTCGGCATACTGGAGCGCGCGATCTTTGAATACGCGCCGTTTTCAGAGGCGGCGGAACTCGTTACGATTCTCGGCGCGGAGCCGGAGCCGGATGAACCGCAAGACGAGGAGCCCAAGGCAAGCAGTGGCAGAAAAAAGAAGAGAGGCGACTTGCAGCGCGCGCTGAATCTGATCGATATTTACATCGGCATATTCCAGGATGCGCTGAATGAAAAGCTCATGGCGCAAGCGGTGCGCAACAGCGACCAAGGCATGCTGATCGATCGAATTGCGACACACTTTACAACGGCGCGGATACAAGGTATCATAGAAATGTTAAGCAGTTCGCAACGGAAGCTCAACGCAGGCGCGAGCGTTTATTTGACGCTCGACAGCGCGCTGGCAAAGCTCTATGCACATGCTTGACGCAAAGAATTGATATGCACCTGATCCGCGCAGCACTGCGCCGGATGCAGGAAGGAGTTTGAAAAACATGAAAGTTATCGGCGTACGATTCAAATCGAGCGGACGCATCTATTATTTCGATCCGTTGGAGTTCGAGTTTGCAGAGGGGGACGGCGTGATCGTCGAAACCGCACGCGGGCAGGAATTCGGCGAGGTAGCCCAGATTGCTATGGACGTTGAGGAAACCGCGATCGTTTCCCCGCTCAAGCCGGTGGTGCGCCCCGCAAGCGAACAGGACAACACCATGCGCGAGCAAAACTGCGCAAAAGAGGGCGACGCGTTTCGCATTTGTCAGCAAAAAATCGAACAACATAAGCTGGATATGCGCCTTGTCAGCGCGGAGTACTCGTTCAACGGCAGCAAGCTCGTGTTTTATTTCACTGCGGATGAGCGCGTCGATTTCCGCGAGCTGGTCAAGGATCTCGCGTCCCAGTTTCGCACGCGCATAGAGCTGCGCCAGATCGGCGTGCGCGACGAAGCAAAGATGCTTGGCGGCCTCGGGTCCTGTGGGCGGGTGGTCTGCTGCAAGCAGTTTTTAGACGATTTTCACCCGGTTTCGATCAAGATGGCGAAGGAGCAAAACCTTTCGCTCAGCCCCACGAAGATCAGCGGACTCTGTGGCAGGCTCATGTGCTGCCTGCAATATGAGCAGAGCGGCTATGAAGAGATGAAGCGGCGCATGCCGCATGTCAACCGCGACATTTTGACGCCCGATGGCATCGGCACCGTGGTAGACAACAACGTCATCACCGAAAAGACGAAGGTGCGCCTCACCATGCCCGACGGGAGCATCGAGTTGAGAGAGTATCACTATACGATGCTTGCTAAGCCCGGCGAGCCGCTGCCTCAGCCGCCGCAGCCGGAGCCGCAGGCCGCGCAGAACGAAGAGGCCACGCAAACGCAGCAATGGCTAGAGCGCGATAAGCAGGCAGCTCCGAAGCAGATGGCGGAAGGTGGCGCCGCACAGGAGCGCAGCCCCGACCACAAACGTCGCAGACGCGGAGGGCGCGGCAAGGGAACGCCCCGTCCGAGCGAAGGCGCTCCCGCACAGGAAAACGCCGCGCAGCAGAACCAGCAGCGGCAAAACCAGAATCGCCCACAAGGGCAGCCGCAACAGCAGCAGCGAAAGCCGGACGGCCAGCAGCAAAAGCAAAACAACCAGCCGCGCCAGCAGCAGGACAAGCAGCAGAACCAGCAACAGGGGCAGCCAAAGCAGAGCGGTGCGCAGGAAGGCCAGCGCAGCAACAACCATAGCCGGCGCAGGCGAGGCGGTGCGAACCGCCCGAAGCCGGAAGGAAACGCGCCACAGAAGCAGGAGTAACGCCGGATTCTTCCTTTCGGCGCAGTTTCAATGCGAAAATAGACGGCAAAACGCGAAGACATGCTGTTTTTCATCCGGTTGTGTTGACGTTTGATACCGCTGTGTTATAATGTTTACGAAATTTGGACACGGAGGAACGAGACATGGCATATATTATTTCTGACGAGTGCATCGCTTGCGGCGCATGCGCACCGGAGTGCCCCACCGAGGCGATCAGCGAAGG
>DNFZ01000038.1 GCA_003486785.1 Clostridiales bacterium
GGTGATGGTTGAAAAATCGATCTCCAGCCCGCCCAAGTCGACCGATCTGGTGATGTCGTGGCCCGTCTCGTCTAGGTTGATCAGCCCGACCGCCTCGCCTTCGCCCGCAAGAGAAGACATCGTTACGTTTCTTCCGCTGACGATCGCGCCGCTGGTGGCGTAGTTGAATGTATTGGAGTTTACATTCTCAGCCCCGAATCCGCGAAAGTAAAACGCGGTTGTCGCCAAAGCAGAGTTTGGAACCCAAAACATCTGCAAAACCAGCATAGCGCTGAGCACAACTCGAAACGCTCGCTTTCCGGCTCGCTTGATCCGACTCGTTTGGGCAGACAGCATGTTTGCATCCTCCGATACATTTGTTACATTATTCGTTCGCTGACTTGTCGCAATCATTCTCCGATGGCTTACTCAATTATTACTCTGTAAGTTATTGCCCTTGAAATATCACGCGAAAACGCAGCCCAATTTCAAAACGAAAAACAAACGATGGTCGCTTATCTTCAAAAAAAGCGGAATATCGTTTGATTTATCTGTATATGCGAGCACAACATTTATAAAAATAAGCTGTTCCGCATTACATATTCGTTGCATGCATCATGCCTTTTTTTTCAGTATAATGCTTCAAATAGTCTAAAGTAAAGTAAAATTCTTGAATAATCTAAGAATATTTGCATTTCTCTCAGTTTCTTCCGGGAATTCTGTTGTCTCGAGTCTTTATTTTGCATCGATTATCTCGTTCGCGCTCACAGATTATGAATGAATATACAATAATTGTAAAATATTGTTACAAGGTATTGCGATCCATCATCCTTTAACATCTATTAGTTGCGCATTGAGTATCCCATGTAATTTTTCCACGCAAAAAAACAGATCGCCAATCGATCTGAGAAAAACGACTTGTAGAATTCGGTTGTATCGGGATCTGCGATATCCAATGTTTAACTGCTGGACAAAGCGCCCGGGCAAACGGCTCAAAAAAACCTTTTCACAACGAGAACAGCGTGATGCTTGGAATCATTATCCGCCCTCAACGTTCGCAGACTCGCCCGGATAGCTGATAATCCCCTTTCCATCCTGCTTGGAGCGATACATCATCGCATCCGCTTCTTCGACCATCTGCGCATAAGTGGTTTCCGGCCCCATCTGCACCACGCCGAAGCTGCAGGAAACGCAAACCCCGCCTTCCAGCTCCAGCTTGGAAACCGCCAGTTTCACACGGTCGAGCAGAAGAACTGCATTCTTCAGCGTCACATTTGGCAGCCNNCCCCGTCGTTCAGCTCCAGCCCGGAGACGGCGAGCTGGCTGCGGTCAAGCAGCAGAACCGCGTTTTTCAGCGTCACGTTTGGCAGCAGCATCACAAACTCGTCCCCGCCCCAGCGCGCAACGGTATCTGAGTTGCGCAGCTGATTTTGCATGAGCTCCGCAATTTTTATCAGCGCGAGATCGCCCATCGCATGGCCGTAGGTATCGTTGATCTGCTTGAGGTTGTCCACATCTACAAACACCAGACAGAGCGGGAGGCTTTGTCTGCGGCAGAAATTCATCCAGCGGCGCGCTTCCTCTTCCAGCCTTGCGCGCGTTGCCGCATTGGTCAAAAAATCCTTCGCGCTCGCCTGCTCGAGCCGCGTCTTGGCCTGAAACTCACGCCGCGCATGCTGGTCGTTTCCAATCGCTTTCACCGCGCAGATTACAATCGTGATTGCAACATATACCAGCGATGCCATGTACTCATTCATCGTCATGGAATCGATAAAAAAGTGAGCAAACAGAAAATAAGCCGCCGTGCCGGCAAGGGCGAGCGTGAGCATGTTTCCGCTTCGGTTTGGAACGATGAAGATGACAAGTATCGTTAGCAACAGCCCCATGGACTGTATCATGAAATTTGGTGCTTCATAGAGCTTTAATACATATAAATAAAGAAAAATCGCCGCTGCTTCAAGGCCCGTGACAAGCGCGGCGAACGAAGCGAAGGTTTTCACCCGCTGCAGTTTTCGAACCATCAGAACGAGGAGTATCGAGAAGCAGTAGCGGAGAATCGCAACGATCATGCGCTCTGTTTGCCCTTGAATGAAGATGATATCGCAAATGAGAAACAGGAAATTACACACGCTGGCAATCCCTGCAAACACGTGAATATTTCTCTGTGCGGGGCCCAGTTTGGTCGTTTCAAATATAGCGCGCGCCTGCTTGTTTGCCGCAGCTGCTTCCTTTACTTGGTTTGCTGGCACAATCGTTCACCTATAGGGGCTCTGGTTCTGTTTCGCGAAACGGGCGCACTTGCGCGCTGAGAGGCCCAGCGGCAGTGTCCAATTCATTTTACACAAATTAAGTGTAATTTCAAGTGAATTCTATCCACCTATCGATTTTGACCCTATTTCGGTTCCGTTTGGCTTAAAATCAGCGAAAATCACTCGCTTTTTCGCTGGAATCTGGAAAAGGACAACCGTTTTTCTGATAAAACTTGTTCTACCATGCGTGGTGCTTCATTTTTGCACGCAACTCCAATCGCCTGCTGCGTGCATACCTTCCGTGGCTCTGCAAAGTGTCAAGTAGGGTATATCAGCTTCCTTCGGCATTGAGTAGAAAGACGAGAGCCGGGCGCTTACCACGCAGGGTATGATTTTTCCGCTCAGTTTTTGAACTGTCGTTTATTTATGAACAAGCTTATTGTTTTTCATTTTTCGATATCTGCGCTGTATTTTCGCCTGTTGCCGTGCCGGATGCGGATTTCGTCATCTGCCAGCACAGAATCGCAACGCCCAGACTCAGCAGGATGTCTCCGATGCTCGCGAACCCCAGCGGCATTCCGGCGGGGCCGATGCGGATCACATCCCCCAAAAACGCCAGCCGCGTCGATTCGTCCAGCAGGCAATACGCATAGATCCGCCCCTCGGCAAGCAAGGTNNACCCCGCCGTTGAGAACGATGACCAGAAAGTTGAGCAGCGTGCCGCCAAACGCAAACAACGGCCAGGCCGGCCGCCGATGGTTGAGCAGGATGAATAAGAAGAGAAGGATATATTGGATCAGGCACACGATAAGCGCACCTGTCTGCGGAACGAAAAGCCACGCAGCCCCCGCCTTGAGTAAGAATGCGGCGACGGGCAGGAGCGCGCCATAGAGCGGATAGCGCGACACATTGCGCAGAGAGCCGCCGCTAAGAAGGCCGAGCAGGAATCCGAGCAACGCAAAAACAAGCAGTATCATATTGAATAGAGCAAAAGTTTGTCGGCATCTTCCGGGCGCAGACGCGGCTCAATGTGAAGAAAGGCCTTGACCACTTTCGGATCCAGCTGCGTGCCTGTTACCTCCTCAAGAATTTCTCTTGCCTGCGCCTTTGTCCGGCCAGCGCGATACGGGCGGTCTGTGATGATCGCATCGTAGGTGTCCGCCACGGCGAGGATGGCGGCAGAGAGCGGTAGCTCTCCCGCGACAGGGCCTTCCGGCGGATATCCCGTTCCATCGTATCTGCGGTGATGATAGAGCACCGCGTCGTTCACCACCGGGGAGAGATTGATGCTTTCGATGATGCGCCTTCCAACCACGGGGTGCTGCTTGATGATGTCATACTCTTCTTCGGTCAACGGGCCGGGCTTCAGGAGAACCGCGTCTTCCACGCCGATTTTGCCCGTGTCATGCAGCAGCGCCGCAATCATCACCTGATCGGTAAACGAGCGCGAGCAGCCCATCGTCTTACAGATTTCACAGCTCAAGTACGCAACGCGATGCGAGTGTCCGCGCGTATATGGGTCTTTGGCTTCGATCGCTTCCACCAGCGAGGCGATGGTTCGCAGCAGAATCGTGTGGCTATCCAGATACACCTTGAAGGAATAGCGCGCCAGCATGAGCGGCCCCATAAAGAGCACGATCCAAAGATATGCGTTTGGCTGAGTGAGGATGTAGCCGATGACGAGGCCAAGCGGAATCGTAGCCAGAATGTTCGGTAAAATGCCGCCGATGTGATCGCGCAGCAGGGCGAAGAATCTGCCCTGTTCACTGAGCTTGAAATACAGGATGAAAAAGACGAGGTTGCCGAGTATGGCGACAAAAGAAAAAGCCACCGCGCCGAAGACGACGCTCCACGTGAATACCATGCCGCCCGCTCGATGCGCGATGAGATTGTAGACCAGCCCGCCAATCCAGTTTGCAACTAGCACATTGGATACGTTGAACAGCTCTTTCAAGGGCGCGCGTGTCCAGGGGGAATAATACCTTTTTGTCTGCTTATCC
>DNFZ01000092.1 GCA_003486785.1 Clostridiales bacterium
CAGCATGCCCTCGCGATCCATGTCGGAAAAGCCGAGCGGGCCGTGCATTGCCTCGCAGCCGAGCTCCCGCGCCCAGGATTCCACCGTGTCAAACAGCGCGTCCACGACCTCGTCATCGTCGATAAAATCGACCTGCGTGAAGCACATATACTTCTTGCCGAAGTTTTCGTTCGCACGGGTATTGAGAATTCCTTGAATCCTGCCGACGATCTCTCCATCACGATACGCGAGAAACGCTTTTGCCTGGCAAAATGCAAACGCCGGATTCTTGTCCTTTTGCATGTCGGCAACCTGGCTCGCCAGAATGTCCGGCACATAGTAAGGATTTCCTTTGTAGAGCTCGAGCGGGAACTCCATGAACTTGACCAAATCTTTCTTGGTCACGGCTTCTTTGATCGTTACCACCTATTCCATCCCCCTGATTTTATAATTTATTCGTTCTTTTTCTCAGTATTGTCCTCATTGGCGGACGCAGCCTGCTGCGCCATGAGCGCCGCTGCTTTTTTTCGCTTGTTCTTTTTGTGCAGAATGATCGGTACCCCGATGAGCAGGAACAGCACGCCGGCGGGAATGGCGACCACCGCAAGGAATATGCCGATTGCGCCGATGGCGTTGACCACGAAGCGTGCGCTGTTTTGGAAGCCGCGGGACATCCGGTTCCATACATCCGAGGCTTTCCACATCGCAATCAGCTCGTTTTCACCTTCCACCGCAGATCTTGGCGTGCGGTTGAGGGTAACGTTGAGCGTGGCGTAAGAAACGAGGTTGTCCCAGAGGTTGATCTGCGCGGTATAGCTCTCAATATCCGAGCGAACGCTGGTCAGACTCTGGCGAACAGCCAGTATCTCCTCTACCGTTTCGCATTTGGCGAGAATTTGCAGCAATTGCTGCTCCTCCGCCTTTGCGTTGTTGAGCCGCGCCTGCATGTCGTAATAGGATAACGAGATATCGTCCGAGCTGAGGCGGTAATCCTTTACCTTGCCCAGCGCGTTCGCCTCGCTGACCAATGCGTCCAGCTGGTCTGCCGGTACCTTCAGCGTGACATAGGCATAGTCGGTTCCCAGCTCGTCCGTTGTGGAATATGAGCCGGAGACGTAGCCGCCGAGCGCTTCCGCCTTTTCCAGCAGCGCATTCAGTGCGGCGGCGGGATCGTCCGCCGTAACGGTCATATTCGCGTTGTAGATGATCTTTCTCACGTCGAAATCAGCCGTGACTTCGCCGGAGAGCTGCGTCGGCGCTGCCGCCTCGTTGTAGACCGCGGATTTCTCCATCGGCGCGGCCGCCGTTTCATATGCGCCACTGGCAGGCGCTGCATACATCGCGTCGCTTTGCGTTGAGCTCCTCGCCGCGCAGCCGAAAGAAGCCAGCAGTGCCGCGCAAAGGATGAGCGCAATCAGGGTACGTTTTGTCTTCATCTTTCATCTCCCCTTCTCTGTTCCATATGTTCGTCTTGTTCTACTGCCGCGTTTGCTGCGGCATTCGTGCTGAAAACACGCTGCATCGTCTGGCCGGAAAAGCGTCTCTCGTTTTCAGGCGTGCCGTTGCGATGCTTTCATTCAGAACACTACGCTCCCTTGCGTTTGGTTGCACGCTGCGCAATAAATCATGCCGCTGGCGCTATGATTCTGGTGATTTGTCTCTTACCGTTCAGAATTGCGTATAGAATACCACATTTCGTGAAAAAAAAACAGATTCCGCGCGCCGGCACTTTTTTGCGGGAGATCGCGTTCCAACACAGTCAAAAACCGCCGGAAAGGCGGCTTTTCTGCAAACGGTCTGGCTAGCCCAGGGGTAACTCTTCAGGTTGCTGCGCTGTCTCGTCCGGCAAGAGCTCTGTAAGCTCGCCATGGGTAGTAACGCTACCATTTTCGAGGATCTTGCAGCTGATCAGCAGCCTGCCTGCGCCGCCGTCCGGCAGGGCGACGCAAAACGAGACGATCCGATCGCTCGACGTGATCTTGATGTTGCTAGAGAACGCCGAGGTTTCGTTGAGATTGTCGATAAACGAGAGGAACGCTCCCTCGCCGGAAAACGCGATTGGGATCGCGCCGCGCACGCCGTCCACGCGGGAGCAGGCGAACACAGCGAGTGTTTTGGTCGTGCCGTCCGGCAAGAAGAGTTGAATCTCCGGATGGCGCATAAAGTAGTTTGGGTTTTCATATTCCCACAAGGAGCCGAACATCGCGCCGCTGCTGAGCGCGTGCCCGTAGATCACCGTGTGCCGGTCGGAAAAATCGCCAACATTGCCCGCGTCGATAAAAGGCGTGCCAAGCTTGTTTTTCTTCTCGTCGAAACGGTGGTTGAGATAAAAGTCGTTGTCCGTGGTTTTGACCAGCGGCAGATCGATCGAAGTGTTTGCAAGGCGCACCCAGCCGCGCACTTCGGGGTTCTCTTTTGCAAGCAGCGCAAAGTCCACCGTGTCCGATGGCGCGGCTCTCTCCGCCAGAGACGCATAATAATGATTGCCCACCGTCGCGCCCATGAGCGCATACGCACCCCGGCCGATGCCATACAGCGCCGCGAGCGCAAAAAGCGCGAGGATTCCATACAGCACGCCCGTAATGATATCCGCTTTTGATCTGTATCTGCGTTTTTTCCGTTTCATAAGCGCAGTATAAACCAAACGATTTCGCATTGCAATCGGAATGAATATTGTTACATGATCATGCAATACGATTTTGCACAATTTTTACACAAAAGCCCAATTATCACAGGCATTTTCTGCATTTGCGCAAGATCGTGAATTAACTGTGAAACATGGTTTATGCGCTCCTTCGTCCGACTGTTTTCATCAGACGATTCGTCACTTCGCGTGGCTTGTCAGATATGCTTTCGCCTTTCTTGCGACCACGATCTCTTCGTTGGTGGCGATGGCGAAAATCCGCGCGCGGCCGCCNNTTGCCGTTTCGTTCTTTTCAAGATCGAGCGATACGCCCATAAACTCCAGCCCTTCAAGCGCTTTTTTGCGCACCAGCGCGCTGTTTTCACCGATGCCGCCCGCAAAAGAGATCGCGTCCACGCCGCCCATCGCCGCGGCATAGCTGCCAATCTGTTTCTGAATCTGATAGCAATAGCTCTCAACCGCGTTTCTCGCGTCTTCATTGCCCGCCTCCGCCGCGGATTCCACGTCGCGAAGGTCGTTGGAAACGCCGCTCATACCGAGAAGTCCGCTTTGCTTATTGAGCATGGTTTCAATCTGTTCGAGCGTATAGCCGAAATCCTTCATCAGATAGACCGGAATATACGGGTCGATGTCCCCGCAGCGGTTGTTGTGCATGATGCCGCATTGCAGCGAGAAGCCGAGGTTGGTGTCGACCGACTTGCCATTGACCACCGCGCAGAGCGAGCCGCTGCCGCCCAGATGGCAGGAGATGAGCTTAAAGTCCGTTCTCCCCATCCATTCAGCCGTGCGTGTGGCGACGTACTCGTGCGACGCGCCGTGGAAGCCGTAGCGACGGATGGCGTGCTCCTTATGCAGCGCAACCGGAACCGAATACAGATACGCCTTGGGCGGCATGTCGGCGTGAAAGCCCGTTTCAAACGAGCCGATCATGGGTGTGTTGGGCAGCGCCTGCTGAAACTTGCGAATGGCCGCGATATACGGCGGGTTGTGGCTGGGTGCGACGGTGTTAAACGCCGCCATTGCGGAGAGCACGGTCTCGTCGAGCAGCTGCACACCCGTCACGCCCTTTGCATGCACCACCTTAAACGCCACGCAGTCCAGCGCCTCCATGCTCGTTAGGGTTCTGGCAAGCAGCGCCTCCTGCATGAGGCGAATGCCCGTCGCGTAGTCTGGAATCGGGAGCGTCTGCTTGAGTGCGTCAATCCCCGCGTCCACATGCGTCCATGCGCCCGCCTCTGTGCCGACGCGCTCCATGCGCCCTTCCGAGAGGGTTTCTTCTCCGTTCGTCAGGTCAAACAGACGGTATTTCAGCGAGGTGCTGCCAACGTTGCAGACGAGAATTTTCATACAGATCTCCTTAAAAGATGGTTTGCTGCGTTTCTTTGCAACCAATTGTCTGGCTTACGTATTGCCGCGATAAAACAGCGCGCCAAAATACGTTACCGTGTTTTTGCCGTTCATATACGGTAGGCCGGAAAGCTTCGCCAGCTGATACACATCCACACCCGCTGCCTCAAGCGGGACCACCGCGCGGTCGGGATGCGTGCAAGGCTCGTTTTTCTTCCTCGCGCAGGTTTTGCAGCCGCCGCAGGCTCCCGCGCCAAGCAGAAAACAGTCCATCACCTGTCTTTCCGCTGCGCGGCGAAGCTGGTATATCAGGCGATTGTGCTGCTTGCTCGCGCGACGCATGCCCTCGATGTCAAACGAGTCCGCAATCTCATGTACGGTTTGAAATACCAGCGCATGCTCATACGATTTTGCCCGCGCCATCAGCACATGAACATCCCCTACATCCGGCGGGCACATCCAGCAAGCGCCGTAAAACCCGCAGGCGTTGCTCTCGCAAGATACGCGAAACGCGGGGTCGAAGCGAATCTCCCCCGTATTGAGAATGGCAAACGCCTGAGCGTGTTTGTTAAGCAGGGTGGTGACGCGCATATATGACTCCCGCCTTCCTGCCTAAACGCGGACGATATAATTCTCCTTGCGCGGTGCGGGTTCGGGCGCGGCGCCCGCGGGATAGCCCAAGATCACCTGCCCGATGCCCTCATAATCGCCTTCCATGCCCCACTCACGAAGCAGCGCTTTGCCCGCGTCGCTCTCAAACATCTCCTTCGCGCGGTGAATCCAGCAGGAGCCAAGACCCGCCGCGTGCGCCGCGTTGAGCAGCGTGGTGATCACGGCCGCGCCGTCGAGCAAATAGGTGCCGCGCGAACGCTCCGCGAGCACGACGAGCACCGTCGGCGCGCCGTAATACGGGTCGTTTTTGTTGCCGTTGACCGCCGCGTTCATGCGTGAGAGCTGCCGTACCGTCGTCTCGTCCTGCACGGCAACGATGACGGGCGTCTGCTTTCCGCCACCTGTAGGCGCATAGGTTCCCGCCTCCAGCACAAGGTCTAGCAGGTCTTTTTCCACCTGCTTGGGTAAAAAGGAGCGGATACTCCTGCGCGTTTTGAGATTGTCGAGTGTTTCGTTCATCTTTTTTTCCTCCGTTATGATTCTTCCGGTTTTGCGCGTTTTATTTGCTCTTGCAGTTCCGCGTGGGTTTCGCGCACTACAAACTTCACCGTTTCGCGGNNCGCATACGTCAAGCCCAAGCGATCGTAGAGCGCGTAGTGCGGCTTGAGGCGCTGCAAAAAAGCGTCGTAGCGCGTGTGCGCCTGCATCGACCAGCCCGTCTCCGCCGTGGCAGCGAGGCGCGGGAGCGTATTGAAAAAGAGTTTCTCCTCCGCATCGATCCACTCCGTCCAGATCGCCGCCTCCACGCCGAGGATGTTGCCCGCGCTGTTTTTTCGTATGCCACGCCATGCCAAAGATAAGCCGAACGTTTTCGCAAGCGGCGTTGCCGCATACGGATAATCGTAATAGACGCGCGTGACCGGGCTGAGAATCGCTTTTCCCCCGGCATTGACATAGTGCGCAATCTGTCCCGGCCCCTTTTTCGTCAGCGGTGTCCAGTATTGGCAGACCGCGTCCCGCGAGAGCGTGTTGCATAATCCGTCGTTCCAAACGATGGCCTGTCTGCCGCGGGATTTCAGAAAAGCAATCACGCGGTTGAGAAAATATCCCTGCAGCTCGTGTTCGTCTTTGAGCTTCTCTTCGCGCATCACGCGCCGGCATTTTGCGCAGCGCTTCCACTCGCTCTTGAGCGCCTCGTCCCCGCCGATGTGAATATATTCGTAGGGAAAGACCTCCAGCACCTCGTCCAGCAGCGAAAATAAAAAATCGTATGTCTTCTCGCTGCCCGCGCAATAGAGCTTGCTTGAAAAATCCGTCACGCCAAAGCGCGTCGCTACCTCAACCGGCTCTTCAAAGCAGGCGAGTGCGGGATATGCAGCTATCACCGAAAGCGCGTGGCCGGGCATGTCGATCTCCGGTACGATCTCGATGCCGCGTGCCTTTGCATAGCGCACCAGTTCGCGCAGCTCTGCTTTCGTATAGTATCCGCCGTGTGGAACGCCGTCCTGCCCCGCCACACCGCCGCGCCTGACAAACGTGCTCTTGCGATAGGAGCCGACGCTGTTTAAGCGCGGAAAGCGCTCG
>DNFZ01000096.1 GCA_003486785.1 Clostridiales bacterium
ACGCGGGTTTCCGCCTTCATCAGCAGAGAATATGGAAGACTGCCCGACGGTCGCGTGCGCCTGCAGTTCAATGGCACGGCGGGTCAGAGCTTTGGCGCGTTTGCCACGGCCGGCATCGAGCTGACCATTGAAGGAGACACAAACGACTATCTCGGCAAGGGCTTATGCGGCGCGCGCATCATCGTCAAGGCGCCGAAAGACGCGGGCTGGTCGAGCAAGGACAACCTGCTCACCGGAAACGTGGCGCTCTTTGGCGCGACGGATGGCGAGCTGTATTTAGCCGGGCGCGCGGGCGAACGCTTCTGCGTGCGCAACANNACGGCTGCGAATACATGACAGGCGGAACCGCAGTGATCCTAGGGCCTGTGGGCAGAAACTTTGCCAGCGGCATGAGCGGCGGCATCGCGTATGTACTCGACGATGGCAACCTGGCGCGCATGGTCAACCGCAAGCTTGTGGCGTTGTATCCGCTCGACGCGCTGGATCTCGTGATGCTGCATAAACACCTGACCAACCATGTGAAGCACACCGGCTCGGTGATTGCCGCGCGCATCCTCGAAAAATGGCCCACGACGCACGCGAAATTCGTCAAGGTGCTTCCGCACGACTACCGCGAGATGCTCGACGCGATGGACATTGCCGAGCGCGAAGGGCTGGAGGGCGACGAGATGCTGGAACGCGCGTTTCTGCTCAAGACGAGCAAGGGGCTGACCGCCGCGAAAGAAGCGCTGCACGGGCAGGAGGATTTCTCCGACCTGAGGCTCTAAACGGTCGGACGAAACGGGCGGCTGAGTCAAGCAAAAGGAGAGAATGATCATGGGAAAACTGACCGGATTTTTAGAATATGACCGCAAGACGGCGGAGGAATGCTGCGAAGCGGAGCGCATCCAAAACTGGGACGCGTTTCATCCCACGCAGACGGAGGATGCGATCGGCCAGCAGGCAGCCAGATGCATGAACTGCGGCGTGCCATTTTGCCACGCGGGCGTGAGCTGGCGCGGCGTCGGCTCCGGCTGCAGCCTGGGCAACCTGATTCCGGAATGGAACCATCTGGTCTTTACCGGGCACTACGAGGAGGCATACCGCAGGCTGGAGAAAACGAATCTGCTGCACGAAAGCACGTCTCGCGTCTGCCCCGCGCTCTGCGAAGGCTCCTGCACCTGCGGTTTGAATGGAGAACCGGTTGCGATTCGCGAGATCGAGCGGTTTTTGAGCGACATGGCCTGGGAAAAGGGCTGGGTTGTGCCGCGCATGCCAAAAGAGAGAATCGACAAAAGCGTCGCCATCATCGGTTCCGGCCCCGCGGGACTCACCGCGGCGCACTTGCTCAACCAGCGCGGCTTTGCCGTGACCGTGTTTGAAAAATCCGAGGAGCCGGGCGGACTTTTGATGTTCGGCATCCCGAATATGAAGCTGCCCAAGGAACGCATTCGCCAGCGCGTGGAGATCCTCCGGCAAGAGGGTATCACGTTTGTGTGCAACACCGACGTGGGAAAAGACATGCCCGTCGCCGAACTTGACAAATTCGACGCGGTGCTGCTCTGCGGCGGCGCCGGACAGCCGCGCGATCTCTCGGTGTCGGGGCGCACATTGCCGGGCGTGCGCTTCGCTGTGCCGTTTTTAGCGGATGCGACGCGCCGCGTGCTGCGCGGGGAAACAGAGCAAAAACCACTTGCGGGCAGAAAAGTCGTCGTCATCGGCGGCGGGGACACTGGCAACGACTGCGTCGCCACCAGCATCCGCATGGGGGCAGAATCGGTGGTTCAGCTCGAAATCATGAAGCCCGCGCCGGAAGCGCGCGCGCAGGACAACCCCTGGCCGCGCTGGCCGGTTGTGCTGAAGACGGACTACGGCCAAGAGGAGGCAATCTGGCTCTACGGCAGAGACCCGCGGACGTTTGAAATCACCGCTGTCACCATCATCGGCGACGAGACCGGCGGCGTCACGGCAATCGAGACCGCACAGGTAGAATGGGTAACCACAGAGCGCGGACGCGTGCCGAAACAGATTGAATCCACCATCCGCAGACAGCCTGCGACGGACGTGCTCATTGCGATGGGGTTTGTCGGCGCGGAGACGTATCTCCCCGAGGCGCTCGGGCTTGCGCTGGATAAGACCTCGTATGCCACCTCGCGCCCCGGCATCTTCGCCGCGAACNNTGATATGCGCACCGGCCAGAGCCTCGTGGTTCGCGCAAGTGCGGATGCCGTGAGCGCCGCCAGGGAAGTGGAGCGGTATTTGCTTCGATAGAAAGAAGGCTTCCTACGGCATGCTTCTTTCAACATCTATCTTTACAAACTGAGCCCGGCTGAACGCCGGGTTTTTTGCTTGATCTCTTGTGCTTTTGTAGCAAAACACTGCTTATCGGTATTCTTGCGCCATAATCCGAAAAACTACAAATATATTTTGTCAAAAGCTGTCATCAAATGCATAGTTGGATTGTCTTACTGGTATGGTAGCCTAAGAGGAGCATCCGGCAATGAAGAGGAAGGCATGCATCGTGCGCGTAGACTTTCATCCGAGGATTGCGTGCGCGATTTCCGGCTATTGTATGCGCTGTTCTGACGGCAAGCAGGAAATTCTGCGGTTTTTTGAAGCGCTTGTGGCGCGCGGATACCGGCATTTCGTCCTCTATATCGAGCAACCTTCGGACGTTTGGGTCGCCGAGCTGGTTCTGCGGTTTCAAGAAGCAAGCATCGCCGAGCTGGTCTATTCCATCGGCATCTGGCAGTATGAGCAG
>DNFZ01000102.1 GCA_003486785.1 Clostridiales bacterium
GCGTTCTGCAAAAAAGCTCAGGTGCTATACGTTTGTGAATGCAGCGGATGAGGCGGATTTCCAAGCCTTTATCGCAGGCCTGCGCGCCGCCTCTTTTTACGAGACGGATGTTGAGGTGAAGTACGGAGACGATCTTTTGACGCTCTCCACGTGCGCATACCATACCAATGAAGGGCGCTTCATCATTGTTGCGCGCAGAAGATGAGCACAAAAGCGACCTGAAAAATTCCGAAGTGATGGATGAGAACGATGAAACACAAATTGTTTTCTGAATATACGAATACATATGAAGCCATGCGGTCTTCGCTGGGAAGAGCGCAGGATGCGATTGAGATGAACAGCAGCTCGATCAAAAAAGAGCTTTATGATACGTTTGATCTTCCGCCGCGGGATGGAGTTGCAGCGATTGCGAAACCGCAGCTTGAGCGGCCAGCGAGCAAACACAACGAAAAGGTAACCGAGTTTCCGCGCGAGAAGATGGAGCAAGCGCCCAGACAGAAGCAGAATGCGACCGCAAAGGGCGGCGATACAATCGCGTTTCCGATGGAGCGAGTCAAGCCGGTTGAAAAAGAGCCTGCGCCCCGGCGAAAGAAAAGCGACAGCAAGAAAAGCAAGGCGCGTGACGGCGAGAAGCAAAGCCGACCGGAACAAAGCCCGGATGCAGACAGCAATGCGCTCAAGATTCTGTTATCACAGAAAGCCGAGCCGATGCGCAAGGAAGGCGCGCCGCTTGAACTGCCGCAGCAGAAAGAGAGGAAGCGCAAAACGCTGCTCATCCTGCTGACGCTATCGATCTTTGTACTGACAGCGGCGATTGGAACGCTCTTGGCAGTTCGCCAATACACAGTTGTAGGAATCTCGATGGAGCCGACGCTGATGGAGGGCGATCATATCTACTACACGAGCTTTCAGAGCGTTTCGCATGGAGACATCGTAATCTTCGACGCGGGCGACGCGTACGGATTGGTTGTCAAGCGAGTCATTGGTTTGCCGGGCGATACGATACAGATCAGCGCAAACGGTGCGGCGGTTCGAAACATGGAGCTGCTGCGTGAGCCTTATATGAAGGCGGATCTCTACAACAACAGCGGCACGCGCAGTGTTGCCGTGCAGGAAGGCATGGTGTTTCTCCTGGGCGATAACCGCGCGGATTCGATCGACAGCAGAGACATACGAATCGGACTGATTCCAATGAGCGCCATCTGCGGGAAAGTGAGATTTGTCGTGCGCGGCGTCGAATGATTTGTGGAAGACAACGAGAGGAAGGCAGGAAGCAATATGAAAACGAACATGAAACGTCTTGTAATCTTGGCAGCGTTGCTGATCCTATTTGCATTGCTGACTGTGTTATCCGCTTGTTCGGACAGATCGATCTATGCGCTGGACTATGCGCTGGAGGACGGAATCTATTCGGATCAGACAGAGGGGCAAACGGCAGAGGCGACAACAGGCGCGGAGGAAGAAGCATTTTCGCCTGAGCTAACGCCGGAATCGGAGCCAGCGCCGGAAACGGATTCAATCGATACGCCGCCGGAGAGTGAGCCGGCCATCGATACGGATGAGCCCGCAGAGCAGGAAAGCGGCGCGGAGCCGGAGACAACGGAAACGCCGGAACAGGCGCACTATACCGTCTTGGTTCTCAATGCTTACGGCGAGGCGATGGAACATGTGCGCGTCAAGCTCGAAATGGACGGCGAACTTCTCTACTCTGCCGTAACCGATGAGGACGGGTTGGTGTCCTGGCTACTCCCGACGGGGCACGCATACCGCGCAACCGCATCAACCGATGGGTATCGCGAGGAAAGCAACGGCAGCCGTGTTTCCGATTTTATCGCAAGCGAAACGAGCTCGATCATTCTCGCACAGATCGAGGAAGACACCGAGGCAGATTCGGAACCGACAGAGACGCCGGTTCCCGTACCGACGGCTCCTACAGGCATCGTAACCATTCTGGCAGCACATGTTGATGTCATGGCCGGAGACAGCGCGTTTTCGTTGCTCGACGGCGTTTCAGCGCGGACCGAGGCGGGCGCGGACGTTGCGGTTTGGGTGGTGGACGAGGGAGGCTTTGATGCCGGTATTGCAGGCGAATATTGCATCACCTACGGGGCGATGCAAGACGGCTCGCTGATTACCGCGACCCGCACCGTTACGATCGTTGGCGAAGCGGAAGAAGCAGCAGTGGAAGAAGCAGAGCAGCTCTCGGCGCCTGCCGGCAGCAGCGCTGCGCGATACGAGATCCTGCTGGCGTATCGAAACGAGATCTACGATGCACTCACGGCGAAAATGGGCGAGCTTAACAAGCGCTATCAGGACAAGGTGATCTCGCTTGCGGCGCAGGAAACGGGCGCGAGAATTCTGGCGCAATCGTCCAAAGAAATCGATACAGATCAGGCGGATAGCGAATCGGTCGAGTTTGATCAGGTAGACGAGGTTAAGGTCAGGAACTGGTCGGACGTGCTTGCGACCTATATTGCGATGAACAGTCTTGACGTCGAGAACCCGCTTGATCTTGCCAAGTTGCGCAAAATTTCGCTGGATCGGCTCGATGAAGTCTTTTGGCAGATGAACCAGGTGAACGTGATACGCGTTGACGGGGTAACGAACATCATACTCTATTCCAAGACCTATGAAGAAATGGCAAAAGAGTACGAGATGGGGCGAACACAACGCGACCTGCTGTATGAACTCATGCAGCCGGAATTCCAGCGTACATTTGCTTCGTTGACGGGAAACATCGCATTTGTGGATGCGAAGAACGCGGATATCGAGCGCATTCGCGCGGCGTTGCCCAAGGACTTGGGCGTTGAGCGGAAAGAGATCGTTGAAACCGCGTTTTCACTGGTCGGTAAGGTTACCTATCTTTGGGGGGGGAAGTACAACAAGCTCGGCTGGAATGATCGCTGGGGGTTGCCTTGCCGGGTGACGACGGAGCGAAACGGCGAGTCTGTTGTGGTGGAAAAGACCGGCGGGCTGGATTGCAGCGGATTCGTCAGTTGGGTGTTCATTAACGCCACGGGAGATACGAGTGTGATAAAGGCGATTGGAAACGGTTCGTCCAACCAATGGGCACACGCTACGGCCGTCGGCTGGGATCAGGGCAGGCCTGGCGATCTGACTTTCTACTCGGTGCCGGGAGAGAAGCAGTTCAACCATGTAGGCATCATCGTCTCGGTGGATGATGACGGCAGCTATCTGGTTGCGCATTGTTCAGCGAGGAAAAACGGGGTCGTGATCACCGAAGCATGGAGTACGGGGTTTCGATACATTCGAAGGCCCATCTTGCTGACGGCCGCAGGGGAAAATTGAAAAGAGAGGATTGGATCGAACATGCTTCAAAACGACAATCGAACGCAAATCCAAATGAATTTGTTGAAGATCGAAGCGCTCTACGGAGCGGGGCTTTCGCTACAAAAAAGCTGTAAAATGGTCGGC
>DNFZ01000075.1 GCA_003486785.1 Clostridiales bacterium
GTGGATGTTGAAGCCGTGCGCAAACACCAGCGTGTTGCCTTCCACGAGACCTTCCGCGATGCTGTCGGTATAGAGCGCCGCCTGCTTTTCGTCGTTGACGAGAATCATGATCACATCTGCAAGCTTCGCCGCATCCTTTGCGGTGTATACCTTCAAGCCCGCTTCTTCGGCAGCTTTCCAGGACTTGCTGCCCTCGTAGAGGCCAACGACGACGTTTACGCCGCTCTCTTTCAGATTCAGGGAGTGCGCATGCCCCTGGCTGCCGTAGCCGATGACCGCTACGGTCTTGTTTTTGAGGTGCGCGAGGTTGCAGTCGCTTTCGTAATACATCTTAGCCATGTCTTTCATCCTCCAAATATATTGAATCTCCAGCGGCTCGCGCCGCGAATGCTTGAAATGCGGTTACACGTTCAATCCTGATTTGCCGACATCACATGCGCGTTTTCAATCGCGATGGTGCCGGTTCGCACCGTCTCGCGGATGCCGTAGCGCTCAAGCATGCTTTCCAGCCTGCGCACCTGATCGGACGAGTCCGCGTATTCCACAATCAGCATCTCGTGAGATACGTCGATGACCTTTGCGCCGAAGATCTTGGTGATCTGCAAAAGATCCGAGCGATTATCGGAAGTAGCGTTGACCTTGAGCAGGATGAGCTCGCGGTTGATGAACTCGCCTTCGGTCAAAATCTTGACTTCGATGACGTCGATGAGCTTGCAGAGCTGCTTTTCGACCTGATCGAAGATCTCCTCATCTCCGTCCACCACGATGGTCATGCGCGAGATAGCCGGATCGCTCGTCGTGCCGACCGCCAAACTATGGATATTATACGCCCTGCGCGAGAACAAACCAACGACTTTATACAAGATACCCGCGTGGTTTTTCACGAGCACGGACATCGTGAGCTTCATGGGTTTTCCTTCCATATGAACTCCTCCCTTACGCCGTCTCGATGAGGCGGCAGACGATATCTCCCATTTGCTGTGTGCCGATGGACTCCTTGCCCGCCGCGATATCGGCGGTGCGCCAGCCTTCTTCCAAGGCGAGCTGTACCGCGCGCTCGATGGCGTTTGCCGCCTCCTGCTGATTCAACGAATAGCGCAGCAGCATCGCGCAGGAGAGTATGGTTGCAAGCGGATTGGCGCTGCCCGTTCCCGCAATGTCCGGTGCCGAGCCATGAATCGGCTCATACAGCCCCAGCGTGCCGTCGCCCAGCGAAGCGGATGGCAGCATGCCGATAGAACCCGTGATCATGCTTGCTTCATCCGAGAGGATGTCGCCGAACATGTTGCTTGTGACCACAACATCAAAGCGCGCCGGATTGCGTACAAGCTGCATTGCTGCATTGTCGACCAGCATATCGTCATAGACGATTTCCGGATACTCCTTTGCGAGGCGATGCATGGTCTCGCGCCAGAGGCGGGAGCTTTCCAGCACGTTCGCCTTATCCACGCTTGTGAGCCTGCCGGAGCGCTTCTTTGCGGCCTCAAATCCGATTCTGCCGATGCGTTCTACCTCCATGACGGAGTAGCGCTCGGTATCGTAGGCTTCTTCCCCATGCTCGCCGCGGCTTCGCCCGCGTTCGCCGAAGTAGATGCCGCCCGTGAGCTCGCGTACCATGAGGATATCGAGTCCGTTTGCGACGATCTCCGGCTTGAGTGGGCAGGCGTCCTTGAGCGCATCAAACAACACCGCGGGGCGAAGGTTTGCGTAGAGGCCGAGTGCCGCGCGAATCCCCAGCAGCCCAGCTTCCGGGCGAAGATGCCCCGGTAGTGTTTCCCATTTCGGGCCGCCGACTGCGCCAAGGAGAACCGCGCTGCTGGCTTTGCAGACGCGGACGGTCTCATCCGGCAGCGGTACGCCAGTTTCGTCAATGGCGCAGCCGCCCATGCGTACATCGTGATAATTCAGCGCAAAGCCGAATCGCTTTGCCGCGACGTTGAGTGCTTTGATGGCTTCCCCGACGATCTCGGGGCCGATTCCGTCTCCGCGGATGACCGCAATGTTATAGTTCATCATCGTCATCCTCCCTCTACAGACTGCCCGCTTTGATGGCGTTCATGAGCCCGCCCGCAGCGATGATGCCCTGAATGAACGGCGGGAATGGCTCGCCCTGATAGCGCTCGCTACGGGTGAGATTGGTGATCACACCCGTGTCAAAGTCAACGCTGACCTTATCGCCCGGCTGAATCTTCTCGCTCGCCTCAGGGCATTCCACGATGGGAAGGCCGATGTTGATTGCGTTACGGTAGAAGATGCGCGCAAACGTCGCTGCGATAACGCAGGAGATGCCGGATTCCTTGATGGCAATCGGCGCGTGCTCACGTGAGCTGCCGCAGCCGAAGTTTTTGCCGCCGATCATCACATCGCCCGGCTGAACGCGCTTGGAGAACTCCTTGTCGATATCCTCCATGCAGTGCGAAGCCAGCTCTTTGGGGTCTGAGGTATTGAGATAGCGCGCAGGGATGATCACGTCTGTATCGATGTTGTCGCCATACTTGATGGCGTTGCCTGTTGCGTTCATGCTTTACCTCCTAACACGGATTCCGGGGCTACGAGTTTGCCGGCGATGGCGGACGCAGCGGCGACGGCGGGCGAAGAAAGGTAAACCTCCGATCCCGTGTGTCCCATGCGTCCGACGAAGTTGCGGTTCGTGGTTGCTACCGCGCGTTCGCCTTTGGCAAGTATGCCCATGTGTCCGCCGAGGCAG
>DNFZ01000271.1 GCA_003486785.1 Clostridiales bacterium
GATCTCGCCCGTCTTCTTGAGCGCGTTGGCAATCACGGCAATGAGCGCGATGAACCCAACGAGTATGAGTAACATCATGTAAAAGCGGCCTTTCAGGCGCACGCGAGATCTAGCCATTGATTTCACCACCAACCTGATAGCCCTGTTTGTCCGACCTTCCGTATTGACGGTCGAAATTTTCCCTGTTTTTTGCTTGGTAGAGCGTGAAAAGCTCTTCCGCCGTCATGCCGCTCTTGAGGCACATGCTCACGAAAAAGTGCAGCACATCAACAAGCTCGCCCTTGAGCGAAGCGTCGTTTATGGGCGCGGGGTTCTTCCACCATTTAAAATTTACCTCGTCCAGTACCTCGGAAAGCTCCGAGATCATGGCGAGCACTTCTTTCTGCATCCATTCCGCGCGCGTAAAGTAGAGCCCTCTGCGCGCCTCGATATCGTCATTGAGCGACTGCTGCATTTGAAAGATGACATCCAGTTTGTCCATGTTCGTGTCCTCCGTTAGTCTGAAAGGGGGTAGCGCCATGATACGAAATCGACCTTAGCCAATCGCATTGAGCAGCGGGGCTTTTTGATTTTTCACGCGACCGACCAGCGCCGTGCTTGCCTGATTCAAATCCAAACTAACCTGCATGATTCGCTCGATATCCTCCATTGTAACACATTCGATTCTCTCGAGCGTCTCTTGTTCGCTATATTCACGTTTTTGTAACAGCAGGGTCTTGCCCAGCGCATTCATGCGCGCGCCGGTGGACTCCATGCCCATCAGATAGCTGCTTTTGAGTTGATCACGGCTGCGCGCAAGCTCCTCTTTCGTCACGCCTTTTTTTCGCGCGCGTTCGATCTCCTGCACCATGCGCTTGAGCACCTCCGCCGCCTGCTTTTCGCCCGTTCCGGCGTAGAGGGTGAGCGTTCCCGTGCCCGTGTAGCTGGCCGGGTGCGAATAGACCGAGTACGCAAGCCCGAGCTTCTCGCGAATGGATTGAAACAATCGCGAGCTCATGCTGCCGCCGAGGATGTTAGAGAGCACCGCAAGCGGGTACTGCCCGTCGCTGTCACGCGCAAAACCTGGAAGCGTCAGGCAGATATGCACCTGCTCAATATCCTTTTCCACAAGTTTCTCGCGCTTGCCGCCGGGAAAGCGCTGCAAAACGGGCTGCGTCGCGCACGGCGAGGCAGGGATGTCAAACCACTTTGTCACGGAGTCGATCAAGGCGCGCTCTTCAAAGTTTCCCGCACAGGAGATGACGACATTGTTGGGCACATAAAACTCGTTTTTATAGGCAAGCAGCGACTCGCGCGAAAACGCGCGCACGCTTTTTTTCGTCCCGAGGATGGGGCTTGCCAGTGCTTCGTCGCCAAAGAAGAGCATGTTGCTCTCCTCGCCGGATAAGTCTTCCGGACTATCCTCGTTCATGAGGATTTCTTCCAGCACAACGCCCTTCTCTTTTTTCAGCTCCTCTGCGTCAAATACACTGTGGAACACGATGTCCGAAAGTACATCGGATACGACATCGAGATGTTCATCCAGCACCTTTGCATAAAAGCAGGTGTTCTCCTTGCCCGTAAATGCATTGATATTCCCGCCGATTGCATCCATCTCGACCGCAATCTGTTCGGCGCTTCTGCGCGCTGTGCCCTTGAACACCATGTGCTCAATGAGGTGCGACGCGCCCGCGGTCTCCTGCGTTTCGCGCACGGAACCGGTATCCACCCAAACGCCCATCGCGACGGAGCGGACGTGCTCCATCTTCTCATAGATCAGGCGAGTGTCGTTCGGGAGTAAATGTTGTTTGATCATGCGTTCCCGTTCCTTTCACGAGCAGTGCTTGCAATGTTGTATTCTACCACAAAACATTCCGGTGCGCGAGGGTGTGTTTTGCCGCACAAGAAAGGCGCGGCGTTGCCGCCGCGCCCGTTGGGTGTCTTTCGCTTCGGAACTTACTCCTTTTCCGGCGGCAGCATATCCTTGCGCGTCAGGCTGATCTTGCTGGTTTTCGGATCGATATCGATCACGCGAACCAGCACCTGCTCGCCCATGGAGAGCACGTCTTCCACCTTCTCCACGCGCTTGTTGGCGATTCGGGAGATGTGCAGCAGCCCATCCGTGCCGGGCTTGAGGTTGATGAAGGCGCCAAACTCCTTGATGCCGACCACGGAGCCGAGATAAACATCGCCCACTTCAATCTCTTTGACGATGCCGTCGATGATGCGCTTGGCCTCCGCCGCGGCTGCCGAGTCGGGCGAGGCGATGTATACCGTGCCGTCGTCCTCGATGTCGATCTTCACGCCGGTATCGGCAATGATCTTGTTGATGACCTTGCCGCCGCTGCCGATGACCTCGCGGATCTTGTCCGGATGGATCGTGAAGGTGATGATGCGCGGCGCGTAGGGCGAGAGCTCTGCGCGCGGTTCGCGAAGGGTTTCGTCCATCTTGTCGAGAATATACATGCGCCCTTTGCGCGCCTGCTCCAGCGCGCGGGTGAGAATCTCGCGGCTGATGCCCTTGATCTTGATATCCATCTGGATGGCGGTGATGCCATCGCGCGTACCGGCGACTTTAAAGTCCATATCGCCAAGGAAATCCTCAAGGCCCTGAATGTCGGTCAGGATCGCGATGTTGCCGGTGGAATCGTCTTTGATAAGCCCCATTGCCACGCCCGCGACGGATTTCTTGATCGGAACACCGGCATCCAGCAGCGCAAGCGTGCTCGCACAGATGGAAGCCTGAGAGGTCGAGCCGTTGGAGCTGATGACCTCGCTCACAAGGCGCATGCAGTACGGAAACTCCGCTTCGGTCGGCAAAACCGGCTCGAGCGCGCGCTCGGCGAGAGCGCCGTGGCCGATCTCGCGGCGACCGACACCGCGCATAGGTTTCGCTTCACCCACGCTATACGGCGGCATGTTGTACTGATGCATATATCGCTTGCTTTCTTCCAGAGAAAGCCCGTCGAGAGACTGTGCTTCAGAGATCGTGCCGAGGGTTGCGATGGTCATAACCTGCGTCTGTCCGCGGGTAAAGACCGCGCTGCCGTGCGTGCGGCTAAGGATGCCGACCTCGCTCCAGATGGTGCGGATCTCGTCCTGCGCGCGCCCGTCGGGGCGGATCTTCTTGTTGATGATCTTGTCGCGTACGACTTCTTTGGTGAGGGTGTAGAGAATCGCGCCGATGTCTTTGGCAGACTCGGGGTATTCTTCCTTAAACGCCTCGACGGCCTCGGCCTTGACCTGATCGCCGCGCACTTCGCGCTCGTGACGATCAACGGTATCCAGCGACCAGACGACCTTGTCAAACGCAAACGCGCGAACCTTTGCTTCCAACGCTTCGTCGGGATGATAGATCTGCGGCTCGATCTTCTCTTTGCCGATCTGAGCCTCCATGTCTGCGATGAAGCTGACGATCTTCTTAATCTCTTCGTGCGCAAAGAGAATCGCCCCCAGCATTTCATCTTCCGATATCTCGACCGCGCCCGCTTCCACCATCATGACCGCGTCCTTGGTGCCCGCGACCACGAGGCTCAGGCGGCTTTTCTCGCGCTGTGCCACATCGGGATTGATGATATATTCGCCGTCGATCATGCCGACCGCAACGGAGCCCGTGGGGCCCGAAAACGGCGCTTCGCTGATGGCGAGCGCAGCGGACGAACCGATCATCGCAAGGATCTCCGGCTGAACGTCCTGCTCCACGGAGAGAACCGTGGCAACCACCTGCACGTCGTTGTAAAACCCTTTCGGGAACAGCGGGCGCAGCGGACGATCGATCAGGCGCGAGCTCAGGATCGCGCGCTCGGTCGGGCGGCCTTCCCGCTTGATGAATCCGCCGGGAATCTTACCCACCGAATATAGTTTTTCCTGATATTCTACCGAAAGCGGCAGAAAATCTACGCCGTCGCGCGCGGTCTTTGCGATCGTCGCGCAGACCAGCACCGCCGCGTCGCCCATGCGCACGAGGCAGCTTCCGCCCGCCTGTTCGGCATATTTGCCGGTTTCGACGATGAGCGTCTTGCCGCCAAGCTGCATCTGGAAGTTTCTTTCCATAGTATTTGTTTGCTCCTTTTTCTCTTTTATCTTCTTTTTTATTATAACCAATTTTAGGGCAAATCAATCCGCAAATGAGCAAAAAATACACATGGAACTATATGCGCACGGAAGATTTGCAACTATATTGCATTCGAAGCAATATAGAAAGAAAGGCGGGAACAACCC
>DNFZ01000137.1 GCA_003486785.1 Clostridiales bacterium
GCGAGCTGCCGCTTCGGGTCACGCACAACGACACAAAGATCAACAATGTGCTCTTTGACGCAATTACAAATAAGGCCCTCTGCGTCATCGATCTGGACACCGTGATGCCGGGGCTTTCGGTCAATGACTTTGGCGACGCAATTCGCTTCGGCGCATCTACCGCAGCCGNNAGACGGAGCGCGCCATGCTGCCCACGGGAGCCAAGATGATGACGCTGGAATGCGGCTTGCGTTTTTTGGCAGATCATCTCGCTGGGGATGTGTATTTCCACGTTTCGCGTAAGGGGCAAAACCTCGACCGCGCGCGCACCCAGTTTCGGCTGGTGGCGGAGATGGAGAAAAACTGGGGAAAGATGCATAAAACTGTTGAAGAAACGCACTAAAATGTCATCTTTTAGCGATTGTTTTGACGCGGTCATTTTTGGTGTGATACTATTTCAGGAAGTGTGGCGATGATGTGAAAATTGTGTCGCCAGCTTGCGGGGTAGTATGTTAAAACCTTGGGCTGAAACCGGATTAATCATTATCTACATCTTTGGTTTTTCCATCGCATTGGTCGGACTTCTATTCGAAATGAAGAAATTCCGCCCTGCATACTTAGAAGCGCGCAAACTACACGGTATTATTGCGTCCTTCTTTATGGCGACCTTTGAAGTCTACAAAAAGCTACTCGCTGCAGTATGCATCATGCTTGTCTTAGTTGTAGTGTTTAACACATTCGGAAAGACTCGGCCAATACCGAGCCCAACCTCAGCACCGTCAATAACGCCAACAATCCAGCCAACCCCATCTGCAACGATGCATAACGAGATCAAGCTCGATGAGCTTGATCCTCTACGTAAAGACACGGGTGCTTTCTTTATCCAAGAATGGAACAAGTTTGATCCAATAAAGATTCGCCATGTTGTGTACACGCAAAGCATCGGGATCTGCATTCCAAAGAAAAACATTCAATACTATTATGAGAACCACGATACGGAGCGAAAAACGCATCATGTTTCAATCGAATATCCCCTCGAAAATAAGTTTAAAACACTTCGGTTCGCATACG
This sequence comes from Clostridiales bacterium, assembly GCA_003486785.1. Classification (GTDB taxonomy): domain Bacteria; phylum Bacillota; class Clostridia; order Christensenellales; family CAG-138; genus UBA7703. The sequence goes on from DNFZ01000137.1 coordinate 1,051, forward strand.
GTATAGACGATAGTTCCTTCCTCGATAGCGGGTCCTCTCCACCCCAATGTCGCTTTAGAATCGTCATACAGTCTTGCAACTCAGAGAACGAGTTTGGTGATAATGAAAATGTCATTTACGAAACGCCTCTATTAAATTATTATTGCCCATTGCGCTACTCTGGTAACATAGACGTTTCAAACGTGGAGGCAATCCGCATAACCGTGAGTTGGGATTTTGATGTAATCCAATCAAAACCGCCCCCCTTCAACATCGCAATCGTTGACCCCATTCTTTCCGCGGTAGAAAACTAATCCCCCTACCACAAAGCCCGATTCCATCGACTGAAATCGGGCTTTTTATTTGTGCTTTTTTGAAGTTGTAATACGATTTGCAGAGTGCTTTCGATTATTTTCCGTTATCCGAAGCGGTAGTATCCTGAGGCAAGAAGGATATTTGCGCGCGCTCGATGCCGTGATTTTTCATCTCCTGCACCTCGATATGCAGGCAGGCGGCGTCTACGGCAAACACCGTGCCGTCCTCCGGTATCTCATTGAGCACACTAAAGACAAGCCCGTTGAGCGTGTCATACTCGTCCACCGGCAGCGCGCAACCGATCGCCTCTGCGATATCCTCCAGCGGCACAGACCCGTGCGTGCGCCAAACTCCCTCCGAAACAGCCTCGATGATCATCTCATCCCCGTCCTCTTCCTCGTCGATATCGCCAACGATCACTTCGATGAGGTCGTTCATGGTCACGATGCCGCACATGCCGCCGTATTCATCCATCACTACCGCGAAGTGGTTGCGGCTGCGCTTCATATCGAGGAACAGATCGTCCGCCTTGATGGTCTCCGGCACAAAGCGCGGCGGCTGCACCGCCTGTATCATGACGTTCTCGCGCGAGTGATCGCTCAGGCGAAAATACGTCTTCGCGTCGAGAATACCGATCACGTCGTCCGAGCTATCCCGGCAGATGGGGTAAAATGAGTGCCGCGTGCCGTGAATGGTCTCCGCCCATGCTGCATCGCTCTCGTCCAGCCAGAGAATATCCACCTGCGTGCGGTGGGTGAGAATGTCCTCGGCAGAGACGTTGTCAAACTCAAACACATTGTGGATCATCTCTTTTTCGGTGGCCTCGATGGCGCCCTTTTCGGACCCAACGTCCACCATCATTCGAATCTCTTCCTCGGTGATCTTGTCGTCCTCCGCGTTCGGGTCGATGCCAAACAACCGCAGGATGCCATTGGTGGACACCGTCAGCAGCCATACCAAGGGCGCAAACACTGCTGCGACACCGTTGATGAGGCCCGCCATGCCAAGCGCGAGCTTTTCCGCATTTTTCATCGCGGCGCGCTTAGGCACGAGCTCGCCGAATACGAGCGTGATAAACGTCAATATCAGCGTGATGACCACCACCGAGACGGTATTGATCGATGCGGCGGGGATCGTCGTTCCGCCAGCGATGAGCGCATTTGTGATGCGCTTTGCAAAGTTGCTCGCCGCAAACGCGCTGCCCAAAAAGCCCGAGAGCGTAATGGCGACCTGTATGGTCGCAAGAAACCGCGCGGGCTGGCTGGTGAGGCGTGCGAGCTTGATGGCGCGCTTGTCCCCCTCGGAGGCAAGCCTTGCAAGCTTCACATCGTTCATAGTGATGATGGCAATCTCTGCGCAGGCGAATACCGCGTTGAGCGATATGAGTGTTATTTGTAGAATAATTTGCCAGAATAAGGGATCTTGACCCATTTTTATGCTCCGTAATAGTCCTTTTCAAAAACCAGTTTATCGCGCGACTGTTATCTGATCGCGCGGCGAAAAAATAGAAGCGCCTCTTCTACTGCATTTGGCGCAAGCGCCAAGAAATAGAAAAAGCATAACCTGTGCTCATTTCGTTAACAGAGACAGATTATGTGCTTCAAAAAAAATCCGGTCATGCGGTTATGGTAATGGTCGCCGGTACTGTCGCTTTCTGCGTCGCTCATAGCTTTCCTCTCGCGTTCATATAGATGAAGTATACCGATGCACGCAAGAAATGTCAATGATTCCGGGGAATTCTGCGGGGATAGCGTGAGAATTTTAAATGCTGAAGCGACC
>DNFZ01000130.1 GCA_003486785.1 Clostridiales bacterium
CGTTATGCAGTCGTCGGTCGTGATTTATAAACGATAATGACTTCCATATAGGTATTGTAACTAATTACATGCGCTCTGTCTACTGCTGAACGCATATTTTCGAAAAAATGAATTCCAGCAAGTTTTTGAAGCGATAATAAATGATTTTCGCCTGCCGATCGCTTGAATCAGCGAAAATATTATGATAAGATGCGACTGTAGTCTGTTTTCATATCGCTTTTTATTCGTAACCGTTTACAAATTTTCTTTTCAGGAGGAAGCCCGACATGCAATTGCTCGTAAAAAACGCGAAGCTGCGCGAGAGGGATACGCTGACGGATATCGCCATCGACAAGGGCGTGATCGTCGAAATTGCCCCGCAGCTGTCCTATCCGGCCCAGACGGTGATCGACGCGCGCGGCGCGCTGGTCACGCCGAGCCTCATCGACCCGCACATCCATCTCGACAAGGTGAATATCTTCGATGTCGTGCGAAAAAACGTCTCCGGCACGCTCAAAGAAGCGATCGAAATCATCTGGGATAAAAAGAAGGACTATACGACGGAGGATATCCTCACGCGCGCGGAAGATGTTCTGCTGCGTGCGCTGAAAAACGGCACGCTGAACATGCGTTCTCATGTAGATGTGGACACCATCGGCGGACTCAAGCCGCTTGAGGGCGTCAAAGCCCTGCGCGAAAAGTATCGCCATGTGATGGATTTGCAGCTTGTCGCGTTTCCGCAGGAAGGAATCTTAAAAGATCCCGGCTGCGAAGCGCTCATGTGGCAGGCGATGGAAGCGGGCGCGGATGTCGTCGGCGGCATGCCGGCAAACGAGCACTCTCCGGACGACAGCCGGGCGCATGTGCGCATCTGCTTTGACATTGCGGAAAAATACGATGCGGACATCGACATGCACGTTGACGAAACGGACGACCCTTTTTACCGCACGCTGGAGATGATCGCGGATGAGGCGCTCAAGCGCGGCTGGATCGGCCGCGTCACAGCGGGGCATACGTGCGCGCTCGCGGCTTATGACGACCACTATGCAAGCTACGTCATCGAAAAATGCGCCAAGGCGCAGGTGCGCTTCATCACAAACCCCGTGACCAACCTGCTGCTGCAGGGGCGGCTGGACAAGCAGCCGATCCGCCGCGGCATCACGCGCGTAAAAGAGCTGCTCGATGCGGGCATACTCGTGAGCTTCGGGCAGGACTGCGTGAAGGACACCTTTTATCCATACGGCAGCGCGGACATGCTGCAGGTTGCCAACGTGACCGCGCACGCGGCGCAGATGAGCCTGCCGCCGGAGATTGAGACGGTCTATGACATGGTCACGACCACCGCCGCCGAGATTCTGAAGCTGAAAGACTATGGCCTCGATGTCGGGAAAAAGGCAAATCTCGTCGTCGTCAACGCTAAGGATGCGCGCGATGCCATCCGCCTCACGCCGGAGCGGCTGTTCGTCATCCGCGAAGGAAAGATCGTCGCCAAGACTACCGTGGAAACGGGGCTTTTCATTTAACGAGGGCGGTGTGACACAGCAAAGGAGCGATTTGGTTCGCTCCTTTTTTAGTCTCTCGCTTGGTTCTGTTCTTGGTTCTGTTCTTGGTTTTTTTTGCTGGCTTTCCCGTTGGGTTTTAAAAAACTGCCCGTTACGTTGTCCGAATGCGGATGGCGTCCACCCGCGCCTTCGCTTCGGAGACGAGCCGCTTCGGCTGCTTTCCGAAAAACGCGACCACCGGCTCACCTTTCGTGATGTTCCAGATGCCCGCGACGCGCCCATTGACCGCGACGGAAGGGTTGCAGATGCCGGATTTTAAGATGAGCTTGCTCTTGTGCTCCGGCGGCACCACCGCGCCGCGGTCTGAATAGGACACGATGTACGGGTCAAACCCCGATAGCAGCGTCAGCTCCGGAATGTCCTCGGTTTCAGGGTTCGCTGTGCTGTAATAGCGGCTGCCGTTGTGCTCAAAACAGACCAGATCGTCCAGCGGGAGTTTGCGAAGAATGCTTGTCTCGTTTTTCCAAAAGCCGAGAAACCACGCCGCGTCTGCGAGCGTCGCCGGTCCGTATGCGGCAAAAAAGCGGCGCANNCTCAAACGTCTGCGTGGGCTCTGCACAGATCAGGTCAAAATCCCGGCTGGTCATGTCCCGAAAGGCGACGCGCCCCTGCCGCGCGAGAAGCACGAATATCCCGCCCCAGGGCGAGAACAGCGCGTCGATCATCTCGCTGCTGTATTGCCCGGAAAAGATACGCCGAAACTCCGCGCGGGAGTTGATGCCGTCCTCCATGTAGCGAATCACGTCCGCCGCTGCGGCTTCGACCAGCGTTTTGCCGAACATGTTGGAAAGATACGATTCCCCCTGATGCAGCGCGAGCAGCTCCGGCAGGTCTTCGTAGACCACGCCGTGCAGCGTCCCGCGGTAGAGCCAGGTCTTGGTCAGCCGCGTTTTCCAGCCAGCGAAGTCCGCCCCTCGAATCAGCGCGGAGAACGCCACGTTTCGGTAAAACCAGCTGTGCAGCCCCATCAGCTCGTGGGACAGGGTTTCAAGCTCCCGGCAGGGCCGCGAGAGATACAGTCCGTGCATGCGCTGGCGGAGGATTAGCTCTGTTTGGTCTTGCTGCGTCATAGGTACCTCGTCACGGGGGGATTGTGTGCCTGCTAATCGTTGCGGGGACGCGTTTGATTTTCCGGCGCGCGGAAATGATACAAGCGCTATTGCCGCAGCTCTCGTAAAAGCTCGGTAGCTTTTTCAATGCCTTCCTCCAGCGCACGCACGCCCGCCTCGGTGATGGAATAATACTTGCGCACCTTGCCGTTGGTATTGACGGATGCTGCAGTTAGCAAACCGAACGCTTCCAGGTCATGCAAAATCGGACGGCGCGTGCCGGGTCCGGTCTCATAGCCGTGCTCGCGCAGCTCCTCCATCATCCACACGCCGTAGATCGGCTCCCGCTTTGCGTGATAGAGAATATGCATCTGCATAAACCCGAGAAACAGTTTTCTGTGAATTTTGTCTTGCAATTGCTTCACCTCTCGGTTATGATTATAATATCGTATTACGATATTGTAAAGCGATATTGAAGATTTACATGCGTATTGTAACATCAATACAGATCGATCGCTTTTCATACGATATCATAATCTGAGCCATTCACCAAGAGGGAGGTAGGCAGTATGGAGACAAAACGAGACAACGCGCAAAACGACGCGCAAAATGCCGGCAAAAACAAACAGTGGGGCAGTTTTCTTTTGGATGTGGCCGTTTGCGCGCTCGGCGCATACGGAGGCCCCGAGGCGCACTATGGCGTATTTATCGATCAGCTCGTGATCAAGCGCCGCTATTTAACGGAGGAGGAGATGACGGAACTCATCGGGCTCACCGGAATTCTGCCGGGGCCGAGCAGTACGCAGACGATCATCGCCATCGGTTATCGGGTCGGCGGGCCGCTGCTTGCGTTGCTGACTTTTCTCGTCTGGGCGCTGCCCGCGCTCGTCGTTATGACTGCGCTGTCGTTTCTCTATTTGTGGCTGGAGCGCGCGCAGCCATCGCTTTCGCTATTGCGCTATGTGGGGCCGATGGCGGTTGGGTTCATGCTCGCCGCAGGCTGGCGCATTGGGCGCAAGGTTGTCAAAGACTGGCTTACGGGCGCGCTGTTTTTCGTGAGCGCAGCCATCACGGCTTTTCTTCGCACGCCTTGGATTTTTCCCGCGGTTTTGATCGCCGGAGGATTACTGAGCATCGCGTGTTCCAAAGAAAAAGACATCTGGAACCGCTCCGAGATCCGCCCGTNNCGATATCTCATCGCGTTTACGGTCTTGGCGCTTGGCAGTCTAGTGGCCGAGCTGCTGTGGAAAGAGCAGATTGTGCGGCTGTTTGCGGACTTTTACCGATATGGCTATCTCGTCATCGGCGGGGGTCAGGTCGTCATCCCGATGATGTACGGAGACTTGGTGGAGGCGACCCAAAGCCTGACCTCCCAGGAGTTTTTGACGGGATTCGGGCTTGTGCAGGGCTTGCCGGGGCCGATGTTCAGCTTCAGCGCGTTTGCGGGCGGCATGGCGGCTAGCGGCGCGGGCGCATGGAGGCAGATTGCGGGCGCTGCGGCATCGGGAATAGGCATCTTTTTACCCGGCGTGCTGCTGATCTATTTCGTCTATCCGATCTGGGAGCAGCTCAAGCAGATTCGCGCGATCAAAATCTCGATCAAGGGGATCACGGCGGTTGCGGGCGGTCTGATCGCCGCTTCCGCTCTGGTGCTTCTCGTGAAAAACGGGCTCACGCTCGAGGCGCTGATCGTCACGCTTGCCACGGCGGCGCTGCTGATGATCAAGAAAATTCCCGCGCCGCTGATCGTTGTCGCGGTGCTGATCGCAGGGGTTTTGCGCGGATTGCTGCCGGTGTAAACAGGCGCTTTCATCAAAGGATCAAAATACAGCCGGGGCGAGACTGCTCCGGCTGAATTCTTGGTTCTTGTCTGTGGTTTTGATCATGCGCGGGCATTTCGATAGAAAAACAACGCATAAAAAAAGTCATATAAAAGTAAACGCCGGATTACGGATGTGTAAAATCTTATATTCTAAGGTGTCGATACGGTGGATTTGTCTTCTCCTTAACAGTTCGCATACGCACACTTTACACAAACAGCATACGATAGAGAAGAAAATCGTTGTTCAACCGGAGGGGAAATCATGC
>DNFZ01000087.1 GCA_003486785.1 Clostridiales bacterium
CTGTATGAGAGCGTAGCCAGGGTCGAGCAGATCGTATCCCGTTCCAGCTATGGCAAATCTGCGCGATAGAGTGATTTTACATTTGTGCGCTTTTCGCGACACGTGAAGTATGGTAATATACGTTGAGCTGTTTGCGTAACAAGTCAATTTTCTTTTCTTTTAAATAACACCATCTGAACCAACGGGAGGAAACAACATGAACGAACGGTATCTGGACGAATCCTGGCGCCAATCTATGCGCGTGAAGTTGGATTTTAACAACATGATGTCCGATCAGCTCGGTAACCGCGGCATCTACAAGCGCGAGCTGGAAGGCATGCAGAGCCTGATGGACGCGGCTGTCGTGAGCATGCGCGCCAAGCGCCCGATCATGCGCTGGCGGGAGCTGCCCTATAATCAGGACGAGATCGTCAAGTCGATTCTCGCTGACGCGGCAAGCATCCGCGAGCAGTTTGACGACTTTGTCGTGCTCGGCATCGGCGGCAGCGCACTGGGCCCCACCGCTGTGCAGCAGGCGCTCAACCACCTGCATTACAACGACCTGCCGCGTGAAAAACGCAACGGACCGCGCCTGTATGTCGAAGATAACATCGACCCGGAGCGTATGGCGGCGCTGCTCGACGTAATCGACATCGAAAAGACCTGCTTCAACGTCATCAGCAAATCCGGCGGCACCTCCGAGACTATGAGCCAGCTGCTCATCATCTCCTCGCTGCTGCATGAAAAGCTCGGTGCGGATATCAGCACGCACCTCATCGCGACCACGGACGAGAGCAAGGGGAATCTCATCAAGATCGCGAAGTCCGAAAACCTCAGGACATACTTCATCCCCGAAGGCGTGGGCGGCAGGTTCTCCGAGCTATGCCCCGTCGGACTGCTTGCGGCGGCGGTCTGCGGCATCGATATCCGCGAGCTGCTCGCGGGCGCAGCCTTTATGGACGCGATCTGTGACAGCCAGCGGGACGTATGGAAAAATCCCGCCTATATGCTCGCCACACTGCAGGTTGCCAGCATGAAGCGCGGCTGCAACATCAGCGTGATGATGCCGTATGCGGACTCTCTTCGCTACATGGCGGACTGGTATGCCCAGCTTTGGGCGGAATCCCTCGGCAAAAAGACCGACTGGGACGGCAACATCGTCAACGCGGGACAGACGCCGGTCAAGAGCCTCGGCGTGACGGATCAGCACTCGCAGGTACAGCTTTATACGGAGGGCCCGTTTGACAAGGTGCTCACCTTCCTCGCGGTGGACAAATACCGCTGCGAAACAATGATCAGCGACGGCTACTTCGATGTGCCGGACGTCTCCTTCCTCTGCGGCCACACGCAAAACGAACTCATTGCCGCTGAACTCAAGGCGACGGAATACGCCGTAAGCAAGAGTGGGCATCTCAACCATACGATTCTACTGCCGGAAGTCAACGCATTTACCGTGGGTCAGCTTCTTTTCCTCTTTGAGATGGCGACGGCGTTTGCGGGCGAGCTGCTCAACATCAACGCCTTTGACCAGCCCGGCGTGGAAGAAGGCAAGAAAGCGACCTATGCAATGCTCGGCAAGCAGGGCTATGACGAAAAGCGCGCGGAGCTTGCCGCCATCCCCGAAAAAAACGAAAAATTCATCATCTAAGCATATGTTGAACATTCGGCCGCTCACAACGGCAGACAAACAGCAGGCAAGGGAAATCTGGGAGTTGCGTTTTCACGACTCCCTTTCCTTTATCGACTGGTTTTTTGCCGAGCGGTTTTCGCCCGAAACCTCGTTTTGCGCGGAGAAGGACGGGCGCATCATCAGCATCCTCCACGGCTGCGTCATGCAGCTTCGCGTGAGCGGCGTTATCCTTCCTGCCATGATGATCTCCGGTGTTGCGACGCTGCCGGGCTATGAGGGTCAGGGCTTGATGAAGCGCGTACTCTTTGCGTTATTTGAAGAATGCAAGCGGCGCAATATCCCGCTCGCGTTTCACAAGCCGTCGCACTTTTCGATCTATCGCGCGGTGGGCGAATTTCCGTGCTACGACGCGCTGTTTCACACGCGGGAAAACGAGCCGGATATACCCGTGGTTTGGGACGCGATGCCGGATATACAGACGCTGTTGCGCGTTTACGAGCTGGCAACCGCTCACTACAGCGGCTGCGTGGTGCGATCGTTATCCGACATGGAAAAACGCATGCACGACCTGACTTGCGACGGAACACGGTTTTTACTGCACCAGACAGGTGGCATCGCGGACGGTTATCTGTTTGCTTCTGTTGCGGAAGACGGTTTGCTCTACTGCGAAGAAGCGCTCGCCACCTCTCAGACGGGATATGCGGCGATGATCGCGCGTCTGCCAAAGGGCAGCGTGGTCAAGCTCCCGCCGGATGTGCCGCTTTCCGGTAGCCTCAGACCGTGGGGCGTGATGATTCCCGTCGATGTACCCCGCCTGTTGCGAGCATTATGCGGAAAGGCCGATGTGTTCCGGCTGGAAGTCATAGACGGCATGATGCCCTGGAACACTGGCGTGTTCGACGGCGCAGGCAACCGAACGGACAAGCCCGCAACGGACACGCTCTCTGCCGGGCGGCTTATGCAGTTTCTGTGCGGGTATCTGCCGTTTCAGGAAGCGTTTTCGCAGGAGATTTGCAATTGCGCGGACGAATATTGACAAGCCGCGTGTTTGTCTTTTTCCTTCGCTTTTCAAAGGCACTCATGTTAAAATTAAGTGGATTTTAATTTTCAAAGGAGACTCCCCATGTACGATATCGTTTCTCTCGGC
>DNFZ01000024.1 GCA_003486785.1 Clostridiales bacterium
TGCTGCATCATCCTACCAGATTTATTCCGCGCCCGGCCGAACCCAACCGGGCGCGGTTTGGCTGCATTATATCACGACCAGTCCCTTTAATTTATCGCCTTTTCCAACTTTCATGAACTGTATGCCCTTTTCAGCATCCTCCAGAGAGAATCGATGCGTCACCAGTTTGTCGAGCTTGACCAGGCCGTTGCCCACCGCGCTGATGGCAGTCGGCCATACAAGCGGCGCGAGCCACGCGAACTTGATCGTCTTGTCAGACTGTATGGTCTGCAGCGCCGGCACCTCGATTTTATCATCGGCGCCGGGGAGGCCAAAGTAGACGATCGTCGCGCCTGCGCCGGAAACGGTAAGTGCGTCCTGCAACGCCTGCTTGGAGTTGGTCGGTACGATTACCTTATCCGCCATTTTTCCGTTTGTCAATTCTGCGATGCGCTGGTTGACGTCCGCGGAATAATTGGGTGAGGCGGTGTCCTTTACATTGATCGCATAGTCCGCGCCATGCTCCAACGCCACGTTTAAGGGATAATCTCTCGTGCCCACGACAGCGACTTTACCAGCGCCGCTTGCCTTGATGAGCTGCACCATCATGATGCCGATGGGGCCTGGCCCGAATACGACGACGAACTCGCCGGGCTTGACTTCGAGTTTTTTCACGCCGTATGTGCCGCAGGCAAGCGGTTCGATGATGGCGGCATCCTCAAAGGTCATCGAATCGGGTATCTTGTAAACGTGCGTGTAGTTGAGCTTGCAGTATTCCGCAAAAGCGCCGTTTACCGTTACGCCCGGCACGACCATGTTTGAGCAGATATTGAATTTCCCCTCGGCGCACGCAGGGCAGGCGTTGCACTGCATGACCGGATTGCAGGTAACGCGATCTCCCGGCTTGAAGAGGCCGAGCGACGCGGGCAGCGCGCCAACCTCGACGATCTCGCCGCTGAACTCGTGTCCGAGCACCAGCGGGCCTTTGCCGTCCGCCGTCCCGACAGGGCTGTGTCCGTAATAGTAGGAGATGTCCGATCCGCAGATGCCTGTCGCTTTCACACGCACGAGCACTTCATTGTCGGAAATCTTGGGAATGTCGATCATTTCCAGCTTCATGACTTCGGCTTCGTAAAAAACCTGCGCCCGCATCTTGCCTTCCATTGCTTGCTCCTCCTTTGATCACTTGCAGAACTTCTCGTTGATCTGCTTGTCGACAAACTCCTTGCACTGCGCGGTAACTTCCCAGGCGTCGCCCCATTCGCACAGGTCGATTGCCCACCAGTCGCCGGTATAGTGCGCCTTGTCCAGCAAGGCCGGAATCACGACGTCGAAATCGATCTTCCCGATGCCGAACGGCGCATGCGTGCTCGTGTTTTGCGTGTTGAGCGAGCCGTCCGAATCGATTACGTGCACCACGCCGATCAGTCCGTCGAGCATTTCGCAGAACTCGACGATGCCGCCCTTGAGCTTGCAGCCCGGCTCGATATGGTTTGCGCCTTCCACAGCGCTCATGTGCGCATGGCAGGTATCAAAGAGAATCTTGAAGTTTGGCTCGTTTACCGCTTTGGTGACTGCAACGATGTTTTTGGGCTCGTTGATGATGAATCCGGGTTCAAACTCCCAGACGACTTCCAGGTTCTTTGCAGCAGCGATCTTTGCGCACTTTTTGAAGAGGTCTACATAGTACGCCTTTACCTGATCATACGTCATGCCTTCCGGAAGCGTTGGCGGCGCATCGGAATCGACACGGATGATGGAAAAACCCATCTTGTCGCAGAAATCCACATTCTTAGTGAAGATATCGATATATTCCTTGCCCTGCAATAGCGCGTTGACGCTCCACATATCCGCGGCAAAATCAGCAACCTCGAGTTTGTTCTCCGAGAGAATGGCCTTTAGCTCGGCCATCTTTTCGGGCGTGCCCCAGTCATCGGGATGCGCGTGGGGCTTAAAGCCGCCCAGGCTGATGCCGTCGAAGCCCAGTTCGTTTAAGCGTTTGCACAGGTCGCGCAGGGATATCGGGTTGCTCGCATATTCTCCGAANNTATGTAAGCCCAGCTACCAATCGATACTTTTTTCATGGCAAACTCTCCTTTAAGTTATATTCGTGGGGTTTGAAGCAACCCCTGACTGTCCGCTTGACTGTTTTCGGTTCGATAGGCACGCGGTGCCCTGATCGTTTCTCGATTTTCTGTTGGTTAGTTGCCGAGTTCGCCGAACCGCGCCATGATCGCAAGCGCAGGATCGACCGGTACATCCGCTCGTTTTACGTCCTTTGGAATGCTGATTGTCGGCACCTGTTTGATCGACTTGCCTTCGAAAGAAGGGAGCCATTGCCGCTGTGCTTCCAGCATTTCAGAGCACATGCTTCGAATCTCGCTGAGCGTGCACTGCGTTGCCGTGAGCGGATCGAGCGCCGCCGCTGCAACGATCAGCTCCGCGTCCGCTTGCAGCGCGGCCTTTACGCCCAGCCCCTGCACGGTGATATTCGTCATGTTCAGCGCGGCGCATTGCGCAGGCAGCGAACCGACTTTAACCGGATGGAGCCCCAGTGCGTCTACGTAGATCGGCCCCTCCGCGCAGCAGTCGGCAGGAAAATCGGTTATGATGCCGTCGTTGCGAACATTGCCGTTGAGTTTGAAGGTTTTACCGGTCTCCATGGCTTCGATGATGTAAGACCCGTATTCGATGCTGCGCATGGGCAGCGCCAGCGGTTCGTTCTCCAGCGCGAGTTCCGTTTCATATTTTCCGGCGACATGGGCGCACCAGTTGTAGTAAGCCCCAGTCTCCCCGCCGAACCCGGGCTCGTCACAGTAGAGCTCCATCGCCCGTTTGCTCGAGCGGAACCACGGCAGATACTCGGACAGATGCCCCGTCGACTCGGTCATAAAGTAGCCAAACTGGCGAAGCACTTCGCCTCTGACCTTTTCGTTGACATAGTACTCCGGCAGCTCAAACCGCTGCTTGAGCAGGGGATAGAGGTCTTTGCCGTTCTTCTTGATCTCCAGAAACCATGCCATATGATTGATGCCCGCGCAGAAGAAGTCGATCTCTTCCTTGGGCACGCCCACATAGCCGGAGATGAGATCCAGCGTCGTCTGGACACCGTGGCAGAGGCCGACAAAGTTGACCCCTGTGGTGCCCAGCGCCCAGCAGACCATTGCCATCGGGTTGACATAGTTTAAAATCAGCGCGTCCGGCGCGGCGTATCGCTTGACATCCTCCGCAATCTCCGTCATGACCGGAATGCTGCGCAGCGCGCGGAACAGCCCGCCGGGCCCCATGGAATCGCCGATGCATTGATCTACGCC
>DNFZ01000245.1 GCA_003486785.1 Clostridiales bacterium
AATGACAGAACAATTATCGGGCTTGATGCTCATCAAAGGCCATATCATAGAAGCGAGATCATTCGGTGATCCTGTGATTACGGAAAACGGCTATCTCGCGGTGGAAGACGGCGTAATCAAAGGCGTGTCTGCCGACATTCCAGCGGCGTTTGCGGACGCGAATCTGCTCGACCATTCCGGCAAGCTCATCCTGCAGGGATTTTCGGACATGCATCTGCACGCGCCGCAGTATCCCATGCTCGGCATGGGCATGGATCTGCCGCTGATGGACTGGCTCAAAACGTACACCTTTAAAACCGAGGCGCGCTTTGCGGATGACGCCTTCGCGCGGGAAGTCTACGCGCGCTTAGCCGCCGAACTCGTCAACAACGGCACCACGCGTGTTTGCATCTACTCCTCCACCCACGTAGATGCCACGTTGATTTTGATGGAAGCGCTGGAGCAGGCGGGCATAAGCGGCTTTGTCGGCAAGGTGAATATGGATCGCGCGAGCGGGGAGTGTCAGGAGTTGACACAGGAGAGCAAGCGCGAGACCCTGCGCTGGCTGGACGAGAGCGCGCGTTTTACACGCGTCCGCCCGATTCTCACGCCGCGCTTTACACCCAGTTGCACCGACGAGCTCATGAGTTGGCTTGGCAAGGTGGCGGCGGAGCGCGGTGTTTATGTGCAATCCCATCTGAGCGAGAACAAGCGCGAAATCGAGCTGGTGCACGAGCTGCATCCCGATTGCGAGCAATACTGGCAGACCTACGACAAATTCGGCTTGTGGACGGATCACACCATCATGGCGCACTGCGTGCATTCCGATGCACGCGAGCAGCAGGCGATGATCGACCACAACGTGCTCTGCGTGCACTGTCCGGATTCCAACATCAACATCTGCAGTGGGTTTGCGCCCGTTAGGCAGATGGTGGAGCGCGGCGTCTGGGTTGCGCTGGGGTCGGATATCGCGGGCGGCGCGCAGCTGCCGATGCTGCAGGTGCTCACCGGATGCCTGCGCATGTCTAAGGCGCGCGCCATCGAAACCGGCGGAAGCGAGCCGTTTTTGACCGTGGGCGAGGCGTACTATCTCGCAACGAGCGCAGGCTCGCGCTACTTTGGCGATGCGGACGGCTTCGCGCCGGGCAATCCCTTGCACGCAGTCGTGCTGGATGAATCGCGGCTGCCGCCGAGCGCGCGGGAGCTCACGGTCAAGGAGAGATTTGAACGCGCGGTGTACTTGGCGGATGATCGAAGCATCGCCGCGGTCTACGGCGGCGGGAGACGGATCAAATGAAACGCAAAAGCAGCGTGCTAACAATGCCGCTGCTTTTCAATTTTGCACCTGTTACCTTTTTGTTCCAATTTGATGAATCGACTCCACGGATGAATTGAACATAACCAAAAAGCGAATCAATTGCAAGTGATTCTATTACAGAATATTTCGACGAATCGTATTAGAATTCGTTCACAAGGATGACAGAGCCAAGACATCAAGACACTGTAAAATAAATCCATTCATAGACAAGGGAAAAGTCATCTTTGTATCGAATAATAAACTATAGGCAGAGTACAAAATAGTTTGCCGAAAAAGGAGTGGTATCATGCGTATTTCGATCACTGGCAAAAACCTCGAGATCTCCGATTACCTCAGCGACCTGGTCAACAAAAAGGTCGGCAAGATTGAGCGTTATTTTCATCAGGATGCAGAGGTGCTCGTCACCTTGTCGGTGGAAAAAAACCGCCACATTGTCGAGGTAACCATCCCCTATGACGGCGGCGTGATCCGTGGGGAAGAGATCACCGGCGACATGTACGCCTCCATCGACAACGTTCTGGACAAGCTTGAAAAACAGATCATCCGCCACCGCACCAAGCTCGAAAAGTGCCTGCGCAGCGGCGCGTTCCGCGACCTTGAGACACAGTATTTTGCAGACGAGGACGCCGAAGAGGAAGGGCCGAAAATCGTGCGCGTCAAGCGCTTTGCCATCAAGCCCATGAGCGAAGAAGAGGCCATGCTGCAGATCGAGATGGTCGGGCATTCATTCTACGTATTCCTCAACGCGGAAACAAATCAGATGAATGTTATCTACAAGCGCAAAGACGGCAATTATGGGCTCATCGAGCCGGAGAATTGATCCGGCGAGTGAGCACAGATTCAGACAATCAACAGCCCGGCGCATGTGTGCCGGGCTGTTTTGTATGCATTTTGCTATTCTTTACTTCAGGTTTTCGGGGTTGAGGCAGAGCAGCTCCGGCAGGACGAACAGGCCGTCTTTTCGGATGAGCACATCGTCAAACCAGATTTCGCCGCCGCCGTATTCCGGTGTCTGAATCAGTACGATATCCCAGTGTTGGCTTGACTTATTGCCGTTGTTGNNCCGGCGATCTTCTCGTCGAACAGGGTATCTTTCATGGGCTGCAGGATGTATGGGTTGACGCCGATGGCAAATTCGCCGATGTAGCGCGCGCCCTCGTCGATATCGAGCTGTTTATTGAGGCGCGCGGTATCGTTTGCGGTGGCCTCCACGATCTTGCCGTTCTTGAATGTGAACTTGATGTCCGTAAACGTAAAGCCTGCCTCCAGCGAAGGCGTGTTGTAGGCGATGGTGCCGTTGACGCTGTCCTTGACGGGGGCGGTGTAGATTTCGCCGTCGGGGATGTTCATGTTGCCCGCGCACTTGATGGCAGGCAGCCCTTTGATGGAGAACGTCAGATCGGTGCCGGGCGCAACCAAACGAACCTTGTCCGTGCGCTCCATGAGCGCCTTGAGCGAATCCATGGCTTTGTCCATCTTGCTGTAGTCGAGCGTGCAGACGTTGAAGAAGTAGTCCTCAAACGCCTCGGTGCTCATATCTGCCAGCTGCGCCATACTCGGCGAAGGATAGCGCAGGATGACCCATTTTGTTTTCGGTACGCGGATATTGCCGTGCACCGGCGTCCAGTAGTGCGCCATATAATCGTTGAACTGATCGCCTGGCACATCGGAAAACTCGCTGGCGTTTGCGCCGCCGCGGATGCCGATGAACGCCTGCATCTGCTCCATCATGGAAGCGTCAACCTTTGCCCTGAGCGCAAGCTGCGCGGGGGTGCAGTG
Organism: Clostridiales bacterium; assembly: GCA_003486785.1. Classification (GTDB taxonomy): domain Bacteria; phylum Bacillota; class Clostridia; order Christensenellales; family CAG-138; genus UBA7703. Next base: position 3,077 of record DNFZ01000245.1, read on the forward strand.
CAGCAAGATTTCACGATCGAGGCTCTTATCCTCCAGCCAGAGGAAGGGGACGCCGCCTGCCTTGTACACTTCTTTGATCAGCGCGCGGGTGAGGTCTTCGTTGCCGCCGATGCTCTGGATGAGCACGTTCTCGCCGGGCTTCACCGCGCAGGAAAAATTGACAAGGCCATCGGCCAGCTTGAGAATTCTGGGATCAAACATGAGGTTGCCTCCTGTTGGTTGAAATGATCTATGGTGATACCGAATGACATCGGTATCGCATTCATTATCGCACGATTGAAAACAAAACGCCAGTGGCGACACCGGCGATTTAAGCAGGATCCTGCAACATTGATACGCTAAATATTCACGTTATATATTTTTTTGACATGCTCTTTGTTGGGGATAAGGATGACAAACACCGAAAGCGCGGTGATGCCCATGCTAACCGCGACCACCCAGCGAATCGGCAATACATCGCCAACCGCTCCTGCAAAGAGCTGCCCTATGATCGTGCCAAGTATGATAAGCATCTGAAACAGTCCGTTGAAGCGCCCGCGCATCTCGTCCGGCAGGTAGTTTTGCGTGCTGGAAATGCGGATGTTGTAGCTGGTCACGCCCAGCATACCGTCAAGCAGCATAAACAGCAGCATCATCCAGAACGGGAAGAAGAGATAGGCGCCATCGATGAAGCAGATTGCGATATAGACAAACAGCGCAATGTGAAACTTCTTCTGAGCAGGATAGCGGAAAAAATACTGCACCGCTCCGCCGATGAGGCGGCCGACGGTGTTTGCACCCATCACGATCAAATACTGCATGATCCCGTCTACACCGGTCAAGCTCCTGAAATACGGCAGAGCGAGCGTCATACACACGGAGCTGGCCAGCATCATGACGAAGAAAAACCAGGTAATCGCGTT
>DNFZ01000264.1 GCA_003486785.1 Clostridiales bacterium
GATCGCTTCGGTTTTGACAATATTGGCGGTGGCGACGCATGAAAAAGCGCCGCTTTGCGTCACGGCGCCGGATTCTATAAAGCCCACGGTTGCGGCTTTTTCAAGACGGTAAAATTGGGAGGCGGTCAGCCGAGCGCAAGCATTACAACACGCTCTTTAAAAAATTGATGGCCTTTTCGTTGGTCGGTCGGTCAAACAACTCCTTGGGCGCGCCTTCTTCGAGAATCATGCCGTCCGCCATGAATACCACGCGGTCCGCAACCTCTCTGGCAAACCCCATCTCGTGGGTCACGCAGAGCATGGTCATGCCTTGCTTTGCCAAGCCTTTCATCACGCCCAGCACCTCGCCGACGAGCTCCGGATCCAGCGAACTGGTCGGCTCGTCAAACAGCATGATCTCCGGCTCCATAGCGAGCGCACGCGCAATAGCGACGCGCTGCTGCTGTCCGCCGGAGAGCTTGCTTGGATACACATCCAGCTTGTCCGACAACCCTACGCGTTCGATGATCTCCTCGGCGAGCTTCTGCGCGGCTTCCTTGGTCTTCTTGCGCACCAGAACCTGAGCGATCATCACGTTTTCCAGCACGGTTTTATGCGGAAAAAGATTGAACCGCTGGAAGACCATGCCCATCTCAAGCAGCATCGCTTTCTGCGCTTCCGGCTCCGCGCGGTGGATGGTGCGGTTGTGCTCCCTGTGTAAAAACAGCTCGTCCTTGATAAAAATCTTGCCGCTTGTAATCTTCTCGAGCTGGTTGAGCGAGCGAAGATACGTGGACTTACCCGCGCCGGAAGGGCCGATGATGCAGATCACCTCGCCTTTTTTAACCGCGAGATTGATGTCCTTTAAAACCTCGAGCGACCCGAAGCTTTTATAAAGATGCTCAGTTTGAAGGATATACTGATAATCACTCATGAACGCGCCCTACTCATATATCGAAAGTTGTTTTGCATCATTTGCATACATTCCTCAGCGTGCATTACTCATAGATCGAGAGCCGCTTTTCGATCTTGCCAAACATAAACGTGAATACTGCGGTGATGACCAGATAGATCAGCAGCGCGGGAATAAACACGAGATAGTTGCCCTCGCTGGTCATGATGGTTTTGGAGATCGTCGTGATATCCATCAGCGAGATGGCGAACACGAGAGAGACATCCTTGATCATCATGACGAACTCGTTGCACAGCGGGGGAATCATGCGCCGGATGGATTGCGGAATGACGATGGTGCGCATCATCTGCCCGTAGCTCATGCCCAGCGCTTTTGCGGCCTCGTTTTGCCCCTTGTCGATGGACTGAATGGCGGCGCGTACAATCTCCGCGCAATATGCGGCCGCGTTGAGGGAAAATGCGATCAGCGCCGCGATAAACGCGCCTTTGTAGACGGCCTCCGGATCGCCCGCGCTAAAGAGGCTGCGCCAGGAGAAGCCGAAGATGCCGGGCACGGAGAAATAGATCACAAACATCTGAATCAGCAGCGGCGTACCACGGAAAAAGAAGATATACGCGCTGCTGAGTTTGCTGATGAGCTTGTTATCGGAAATCTTACCGAGCGCCAAAAAGACGCTCAAAACCGCGCCGATGATCATGGAAAGCGTGGTCAACAGCAGCGTAAGCTTCACGCCGTGCAGCAGGTTTTCGCCCGTGCCAAGCATGCGATAGGTGTAGTTCACCATCTGCCCCGCAAAGCGACCGATCCCCGCGTCCGCGTGATAGATCGACCCTGCAAAGCCGACGTAGGACTCTCGAATCGCGCTCGCGCCGGACGTGGTAAAGGAGATATAGCTCACGATGCCGAGATTGTTGTAGGTGATGGTGAGGGATTTCCTGCTGCTGTCCTTTTCATCCTCGATGATCTGCTTGACCGAATCGGACGCCTGATCGAGCATATCCTGCTCCGAAACATTGATCGCGGAGAGCGTGAAAACGAGCGCTAAAGCCGCCAACACGAAGATGGCGACCGATTTTGTGGAGCGCTTCCAGTTTTTGATGTCCAAGAGTCTCTTGAATCTACTCATTTTTTCTCGCTTATCTGGCGGGGTGGGTGATGTACTCCGGCTGGCGGCGACAGAGCCTGCCTGCGCCAGCCGAATGAAGCGTTGGAATGGTTACGGGCTTAGTTGCCGAACCAGTAGGCGACGTTGGCTTCAAAGAAGCCTTCCGCTACCAGCTGCGCGATCGCTTCGTTGATGGCGGCCTGCAGGGCGGCGTTATCCAGCGCAAGGGCGACGCCAAACTGTTCCGGCTCGCTCTCGTCCTGGAAGGCTTTGAGGAACTTTCCGGGGTTGGAGGAGAGATGGCCGTCCGCGACCGTGGAATCGACCACGACCACATCTACCTCGCCGTTGGCAAGCTGCGTAAAGCACGTTGTGATCTTCTCGTTGGCGGAGATGGTGGCGCTGATCGAGCCGGTGCTGACATAGTCCGACATCAGGATATCCGAGGTGGTCTCCTTCTGCACGGCGATGGCAAGCCCGTCCAGATCGAGGAAGCTGGTGATTTCGCCGGCGTAATCAGCCCTTACGACGACCGCCTGAAAATTGTTGATATAGGGGTCCGAGAAGAGCATGCTCGCTTTGCGCTCTTCGGTGATGGTCACGGCGGAGATGACGCAGTCATAGTTCACGCCGATGCCCTGAAAGATGCCGTCCCAAGCGGTGTTTACAAAGTTGACGGTGAGGCCGAGCTTTTCGCCAAGGGCATTGGCAAAGTCGATGTCATAGCCGATGGGGGTGGTTCCGTCTTCGGCAAAATCCTCAAAAGGGGGATAGCCGATTTCAACGCCGATGGAAAGCACGCCTTCTTGAAGCAGCTTGATGCCGGCTCCTTCGCTCGCCGCGGGCGCTTCGGTGGTGTCCTTTGCAGCGCAGGCCGCAAACGAGAGCAGCATCATAACAGACAATGCAAGCGCAAAAAGTTTCTTCATCATTTGATCCGATCCTCCTAAAGAAATAGGAGTTGAACATCTCAACTCCATTGTTTGCATTAAAATAGCATAGATATGCGGCATTGTCAATATATAATCTATATTTATAAGCGATTTATTCAAACATATTCGTAAAAATTCACGTAAAACGGATAAAACAATTTGTCGAGTGCATAATAATGCAGAAAATGCTCATAAAAATGCAAGGCGCAAATCAGCCCGGTTCTGACGCGCGAGGCTCGCGGATATGCTCAAGCCCCATCTCGAAAATCTGGCGCACATGGTCGTCCGCCAGAGCGTAGTAAATATTCTTTCCGTCGCGGCGGTTGATGACGAGGTTTGCTTCCCGCAGCGCGCGCAGCTGATGTGAGATGGCGGATTTCGTCATGTTGAGCAGCGCTGCAAGATCGCAAACGCAAAGCTCGTGCTCGTCCAGCGCCCACATGATTTTAGAACGCGTGCTGTCCCCGAGTACTTTAAAGAAGTCCGAGAGGTCATACAGCTCGCTTTCCTCCGGCATGTTCCGTCGGACGGATTCGACCACATCCGCATGGATGATGTCGCAGTCGCATACATAATCTTCTCTGGCCATCGTTTGCCCTTTCTTCGCTGTCGCTGAATCAAACACGCACCGGATGTCAATCCCGCAAGGCGCGGGAGCTGCTTATGAAAACCATTTCCTATATCATACCACGCCATGCAATAAAGCGACAAAAATATCGCCAAACGCCTTGACAGTTGAGCGGCCATTCAACTATAATAGTATAAACAGTTGAACGATCATTCAACTGTATCGAAGACAACGGGTTAAAAATTTCTCTTGGATTGAATTACACATGCTGCAAACAGCAGCACAGGAGGGGTATTGCATGAAGAAGACAGTACGGCTGGAGGGTCTCGGCTGCGCGAGCTGCGCGGCGAAAATTGAAAGCGCTGTGGCAAAGCTCGGCGGCGTTTCCGCGGCGAGCGTGAATTTTCTGAACACCAAGATGGTGATCGAAGGGGACGACGCGCGCATGGAAGAGATTCTCGCGCAAGCGGCGGCGATCGTTCAAAAAGTGGAGCCGGATGTCGTGGTGCGAAAGGCGTAGCAGCATGAATGGCACAAGAAACCAAAAACGACTGATTAAGACAATCATCGGCGCGGCGGTCTATGCGCTTGCGATTTTGACGCGCACGGAGGGGAGCCTGATCTCCCTCGGCGTGTTTCTTGCGGCATATGCGATCATCGGCGGGGATGTGCTGCTTCGCGCGGTGCGCAACATCCTGCGCGGCAAGGTGTTTGACGAAAATTTTCTCATGAGCATCGCGACCATCGGCGCCTTCATCGTGGGCGATTATGCCGAGGCGGTCGCCGTTATGCTGTTTTATCAGGTGGGCGAGTTGTTTCAAAGCCATGCGCTGGATCAGTCCCGCAAATCGATTGCAGACTTGATGGACATCCGCCCGGATTACGCGAACGTGCAGCGCGGCGAGCGGCTGGAGCGGGTTGATCCCGATGAGGTGCGCGTGGGCGAGCGCATCGTCATCAAGCCAGGCGAGCGCGTGCCGCTGGACGCGGTTGTGCTCGACGGAAGCACGTCTGTCGATACCTCCGCGCTCACGGGCGAGTCTCTGCCGCGCGATGTGGAAGAGGGGGATGCGCTTTTGAGCGGATGCATCAACATCAACGGCCTTGTCACCGCGCGGGTCACAAAGGCGTACGGCGAATCCACCGTAAGCAAAATTCTCGATCTGGTGGAGAACGCAAGCAGCAAAAAGTCCAAATCCGAACACTTCATCACAGCGTTTGCGCAATATTACACGCCGGTGGTCGTCATCATCGCCGTGCTGCTGGCGCTGGTTCCGCCGCTCGTTCTGCCTGGCGCGTCGTTTGGCGACTGGGTTTATCGCGGGCTGATCTTCCTCGTGATCTCCTGCCCTTGCGCGCTGGTGATCTCCATTCCGCTGAGCTTCTTTGGCGGCATCGGCGGCGCGTCCCGGCGCGGTATACTCGTCAAGGGCGGCAATTATCTTGAGGCGCTGGCGAGGACGGAGCTCGTCGTTTTCGACAAGACGGGCACGCTTACGAAAGGCGTTTTTGTGGTGCAGCGAATTGCGCCGAGCGGCATAACCGCAAATGCGCTGCTGGAAAAAGCGGCGTATGCCGAGCGCTACAGCAACCATCCGATCTCGCGCTCGCTGCAAGAGTCGTTTGGTCGGCCGATCGATCCCGCGCGCATTCGCAATGTGGAGGAAACGCCAGGGCAAGGCGTGATCGCGCAGGTGGATGGCGCGACGATCGCCGCGGGAAACGCCAGGCTCATGCGGCGTGTCGGCATAGATGTGACCGAGGCGACGGACGAGATTGGCACGGTGGTGCATGTGGCGGAGGGCGGCGTGTATATCGGCTATATCTTGATTGCCGACGAGGTTAAGGAGGACGCAGCGCGCGCCATCCGCGCACTCAAGGAGTCGGGCATTCGCCGGACAGTGATGCTCACGGGTGATCGAAAGCAGATTGGCGAACATGTTGCTTCTGCGCTTGGGATAGACGAGGTATACGCGGAGCTGCTGCCAGCGGACAAGGTCGCAAAGCTTGAGGCGCTCTTTTCCGAGAAGTCCCCGCGCGGAAAGCTTGCGTTTGTGGGCGACGGCATCAACGACGCGCCTGTGCTCGCACGGGCGGATATCGGCATTGCGATGGGGGCTTTGGGGTCGGACGCGGCGATTGAGGCGGCGGATATCGTGATCATGACGGACGAGCCAAGCAAGATTGTAACCGCGATTCGTGTCTCGAAAAAGACGCTGCGTATCGTAACGCAAAACATCGTGCTGGCGCTGCTGGTCAAGGGTGTGGTGCTGCTGCTGGGCGCGCTGGGGATTGCCACCATGTGGGCGGCGATCTTCGCGGACGTCGGCGTCGCGATTCTCGCCATCCTCAACGCCATCCGCATGCTGAATGTGAAGAGCATCAAGTAATACATCAAGGTCTTTTCTCTAACACAAGATAGAAACAAAAACGCCCGCGTGCCGAGATGGTGCGCGGGCGACATCTTCGTAATCCTGTTACATGCTTGCTTTCTATATCATATGGAGAAGGAAAAAACAACAAGCCCCCGCTAGCATCAGCCAACGGGTGCTACGAATAAAACGATCAAACTGAGTTTGGTTATTTGTTGGTATTGATCTTCAAGATCGAATAGATTGGGCAGGAGCCGACCAGACCTGTGATGAGCGGAACGAGCCCGATCAACCCGATCCAGCGGACAGGGCCGGAGAGAAACACCAGCAGGCTTAAAAGTACGATACCGAGCGCAATGCGAATCCAACGGTCGATTTGACCAACATTTTTTTTCATCAAATTTTCCTTCTTTCCGGTTCAAAACGGGAGATCTTCCGCGGCAAACACCGAGGAACCGTCGATCAAAACTGGTGCGTGAGTTCAACGAGAATGTCCGTTCCTTCTACCTTGACGGGGAAAACTTTTGCGTCGCCAACTTTCACTTGTATGAACGCAAGCTTCGCGTCTCCGACGTTCTTTCCGGTGCGCACATCAAACTTTGCCCCGTGGCGCGGACAGGAAAGCGTTGCGCCTTCCAGATCTCCGCCGGACAGCGCGCCACCCATATGCGGGCAACGATTGTCCAGCGCATAGATCGATCCATCCACATTGACAAGCAGTACGGTCTTTCCTTCGAGCGGGAAACTCTTCTTTTCACCTACCGGAATCATGCCGGTTTCTGCGATTTTTACGAACGACATCTGAGCATCACCTCACTTTAGGTTGAGTATACCACATATGCGCGAAGAAACAGTGTGAAAGTCACAGGAAAGCACAAATCGCCCTCTTGCAATGCGTGATAAAAGCACGGTAATATGGAGGTGCAAGCTATATGATGAGTATAAACAAGGCAAGGCTTACAACAGTTAACACATGAGAGAAGGAGAATGACAACATGTTTTCAGAAAAAGTGAAATCGCTATTAAACGAACAGATCACGAAGGAGTTTTACTCCGCATATCTGTATCTGGACTTTGCAAACTACTATGAAGAGCAAGGCCTCAAAGGCTTTGCCAACTGGTTCATGGTGCAGGCGCAGGAGGAGCGCGACCACGCGCTGCTCTTCATCAAGTATATGCAGAACAACGACATCAAGGTCACGCTCGAAGCCATCGGCAAGCCGGATGTTGCGATCAGAAAGCATATCGATCCGCTCTGCGCCTCGCTCACGCATGAGCAGTTCGTCACCGCCTCCATCCACGCCATCTATGAGGCGGCGTTTGAGGCAAGGGATTTTCGCACCATGCAGTTCCTGGACTGGTTCGTCAAGGAGCAGGCGGAGGAGGAGACCAACGCCAACGACAACATCAGGAAGATGGAGCTCTTCGGCTCCGAGAGCAAGGGTCTGTTTATGCTCGACCAGGAGATGGGCGCGCGGATGTATTCCCCGCCGAGCCTCGTCCTCTAAGCCAAGCACCGCAAGCGTATGCAAAGACCGCCTTTATCGGGCGGTCTTTTTCGCGCGGTTGCGCAAGGCTTTTTGCAGCTAGGACGCAATGAATTCTCGCTTTTCAGGCTAGACACTCGTAATCCGCAAACAACACAGCTGTGGGGGAGTTGCACGCGGTGCGCTCCACTTCAGTGAGCCGGCCGTTGAGCGGATCGATCGAATAGAGAATCAGTTCGTTGCTGTCCTGAAAACCGGAGAGCAGGAACTTGCCGTCAGGCGTGATGTTAAAGTCCCGCGGGGTCTTTCCGCCGGTTGACAGGATGGCAAGCGGGGACAATGTGCCGCCCTCTTGCACGCGGTAGCTTGCGATGCTGTCGTGCCCGCGGTTGCTGGCGTAGAGGAACGCCCCGCCGGGGTGCAGCTTGATGCACGCGGCGATGCTCTCTACGGCGCAATCCTCCGGCAGCGTGGGCAGAGATTGCAAAAAGGTTGCGCTGCCGCTCGCGCTGTCGTAAGCATAGACGCGCACGGTGTTGCTCAGCTCTGTGACCAGATAGAGAAACCGGCCGTTTTGGTCGAACACAAACTGCCGCGGCCCGTCGCCCGGCTCGGTTTTGATTGCGGGCGCGGCGTTCGGGGTAACCAGTCCGCTCGCCCAGTCGATGCCGTAGACGGAGATTTCATCCGTGCCTAGGTCGGCAACGAGCACATGCTTTCCCTCAGGATCGGGCGTGATTTGGTGCACGTGCGGGCTTGCCTGCCGCGCGGGATGCGCGCTGTGGCCGTAATGCTGCACGAAGCAGGACGCGGTGCCGAGGCTGCCGTCCGCGAGAATCGGAAAAATTGAGAAGCTACCGCCGGTGAAGTTCGCCGCCAGCAGATGGCTGTCGTTTTCGCTCGTGGTGAGATAACAGGCATCCCCGCCGCCGGTCATGCGGCGGTTGAGGAAGGTGAGCTCGCCCGTCTTTTCATTGATCGAGTATGCCGAAACAGCAGCAGACGCTTCTTCGTGATATTCCTTAAGCTCGTTGACGGTGTAGAGAAAGCGCTTGTCCGCGCTCAGCGCGAGATAGGTGGGATTCGGCTTGCCCGTGGCAAACAGGCGGGTGAGATGCCCCGCTTCGTCCATGCGATAGACGGTAACACCGTCGCCGCTGCCGGGGATGCGCTCGCCCGTGCCGAGGATGATGGGCTGCGTGTAGCTGCCGATGAATACCAGTCGGTTTTTCATACGATTGCGTCTCCTGTCGTCTATTTGTTGCGAAGGTCGCTTATACTGCCCGTAAAATCTGCTCAATTGCCCAGACTGCGCCATCGTCGTCATTTGAGGGAGCAACGAGCGTTGCGCTCTGCTTCACAGCTTCCTGCGCGTTCTCCATCGCGATGGAGAGACCCGCAACGCGAAACATTGCGATATCCGCCTCGCCGTCGCCAACCGTGGCGACTTCCTCCGGCGAAATATGGAGATACTCGCAAAGTGCGGCAAGCCCCGTGCCTTTCTCAACGCCTTTTTGGTTGATCTCCAGACCGTCGTGAATCGAGGTGACCAGATCGACCGGAAATTCTTCGCAAAACGCGCGCAGTCGCGGCAGATCGGCGAGGTCTTCAAAAGAGACGTAGAGCTTCTCGACATCCGTCTGTCGCGCCTGCAGTAGCACGCCGATATCATCCACCGGCGAACGGCCTTCTATCAGCGAAGAATGATGCAAAAACTCTGCCGTATACCGCTCGGATTGCTCCCAACGCGCGCGGTTGACATAGGAGGTGCCGTCGGCATAGACCTCGGTCATGACGGAATACTTGCGCGTCTCCGGCTCGATCGCGCGGGCGATGGAGAGCGGAAGGTGATTCTCGTAAAACGCCCGGTTCGTCTCCGCGTCAAAGCCGGTTGCGCCGTTGCTGACCACGAAATAGCGAATCCAGGGAAAGCTGCGCCGAAAATCGATCAGCTCGCCCATGCTGCGCCCGGTGTTGATGGAGACGATGATGCCCGCATCGCGGAGCGACTCCACAGCGCGGATCACAGCGGGAGAGAGGGAAAGGTCGCTTCGCACCAGCGTGCCGTCCACGTCCAATGCGACAAGTTTGATATTCGTCATGCCTTACCCTTTCACTGCGGGGTATTCGTTGCAAAGCAGGCGATAGGGGGCCTCGTCCTCCTCGATGGTGGAGAAGCGCCCGAGCGGCTCTAAGAAACGATTGTCGTGTACGTCGTCATTGCACATGCTCACCTCGCCCAGCAGCACCGGGCCGGAGCCTGCCTCAACGTTGAAGTCGTGATATAGATACGGCTGAATGGAGATGCTCTCTCCGGGCGTGAGGCAAATCTGCGTGCCCGCGGCTACGGTAAACGCGCGCCCGTCGCAATGCAGCGTCACGTCGGTGTCGGCCAGCTTTTCATCGGGCGTCGAATGATAGACCGTGATGAGCACATTGCCGCCGCCGCGGTTGATGATGTCCTCCATCTTGCACCAGTGGAAGTGCATCGGCGAATACTGCCCTTCTTCAATATAAAGAAGCTTTTCCGCGTATGGTTTTGGGTAAACGTCCCGCTTGCCGAGGTTTCCGTTGCGTATGGTCACGAGCGAAAAGCCCATCCTGGCGAAATCACCCGCGCCGTAGTCGGTGACATCCCAGCCGAGCATATTGTCGCGAATCTCGTCATAGGCGTGGTCTTTGGTTTGCCAGCTTTCGGGTGTCCAGGCGCAAAAAGGCGGCAGAGCAAAGCCGTTGTCTTTGGCAAAGGCTTCCATGCGGCGGATGGCAGCATTGATTTCGGAACGCTTCATTTGGGTGTTTCTCCTTGCGGTATTGCTTCGCCGGTTGCGGCGCGATCGAACAGATGCAGGTTTTCGGGCTACTCCGCCCAACCGCTATCATTCTAGCGCATAAGTTAAAAATATGCAATGATAGACGGAATAGTTTCATATGAAAGAAATATTGTTATAATAGCAACAGATTTCGTTGACATACCCTCGCCCGGCGGATATACTGAACCTGAGAAGCAAGGCACAGGAAGTTATTTTGCGAAAGAGGAAACGGCATGAAGAGCGGATACGTCATCGGAATCGACGCGGGCGGCACGAAGGTCGCCTACGGATTGTTCAACCCCGCAGGCGAGAGAATCGACCGCGCGCAGCACCCGACGGATGTCTGCGCCACGGGAAAATCGTTTTCCGACACGCTGGTGGAGAACATCCGCGCCATCCTCGCGCGCAACGATATGCAGGACACGGATCTCGACGGAATCGGCATCTGCATGCCGTCGTTCATCCTCTTTGACGAAGGCGTTGTGCTGATGACCTCCGCGATGCCCGGCATCAAGCAGTTTCCCATGCGGGACTATCTCAAAGCACGGCTGAATACCGATATCGTTTTGGATAACGACAGCAACGCCGCGGCGCTCGCGGAATACCGCAGAGGCGCGGGCAGAGGGAGCCGACACCTCGTCTACATCACAGCTGGCACGGGACTTGGCAGCGGGATCATCATCGACGGCAAACTCTTTCGCGGCAGCTACGGCTGGGCGGGCGAATGCGGGCACATGCTCGCAACGCCCGACGAAGGCCTGATGTGTGGCTGCGAAAACCGCGGGTGCTTCATGAGCTATGCCAGCGGTAGAGCGATGAGCGCGCGCGTGCGCGGGCAGATGACCTATTGCAACACCACGATTCTCACGCCGGAGACGGCGGACGGCGAGCACGTGCTGGCGGCATATCATCAGAACGATCCCCTCGCGATGGAAGCAATCGAAACCATCGCGCATTACCTCGGCGTCTGCGCGTTCAATATCTACCAGATGCTCAACATCAACCGCTTTGTCTTTGGCGGCGGGCTGACCAACTTTGGCGATGTGTTGTTTGACCGCGTGCGGGCGGAGTTTGACAAATACAACCACATTCCGCTGCCCGTGGAGTTTAAGATTGCGGAGCTTGGATGCGACATCGGGCTCATCGGCGCCGCGGAATTCGTCCGCGAAGCGTAACGAACATCCAATAGAGAAACATAACGACTCAGGAGAGAAATGATACATGGAAGCACAGATACACGCAAAAGAATACAGCAACCCCATGGAGTACTTTGGCTCACTCAACGAACGCACCGCGCGGATTCGCGCGCGCCTGCTCGACACCCAGCCGACGGTGGATACCCAGCGCGCGCTGCTCACCACCGAGAGCTATCGCGCGCACGAGCAGGATCAGGTCGTCCTGCGCCGCGCGTATATGCTCGACAATGTTCTTCGCAACATGACTATCTACATCGATCCGGACGCGCTGCTCGCTGGCAATCAGGCGTCTAGCGATCGCAGCGCGCCGATCTTTCCCGAATACGCCATGGATTGGGTGATCAAGGAACTCGACGCGTTTGACAAGCGCGACGGGGACCGATTTACCATCACCGAGGAGAACAAGCAGATTCTGCGCAACATCTATCCATACTGGAAAGGACGCACGTTGCAGGACAAGGGATATGCCGCGTTTCCGGAGCGGGCGAGATTGTTTTACGACCTCGGCATCATCAAGACTGAGGGCAACATCACCTCCGGCGACGCCCACATCGCGGTGGACTACGACAGAATCCTGCGCGAGGGCTTAAGCGGCTATCGCGCGCGTGTCATCGAGCAGCAGGAGAAGCTGGAGCTTTCCACCTTCGAAGACCTAAAAAAGAGCTATTTCTATCGCTCAATCATCATCGTGCTGGATGCAGTGGAGGCGTTTTCGCTTCGTTATGCCGCGCTGGCGGAGGAGCAGGCGATTTCTGCCGCGCCGGAACGCGCGGAGGAGCTTGTTAAGCTCGCGCGCATCTGCCGCAAGGTGCCGATGCAGCCTGCAAGCAGCTTTTACGAGGCGCTGCAGAGCGTCTGGCTGTTGCACGTGGTGCTGCAAATCGAGAGCAACGGACATTCGCTTTCCTACGGGCGTATGGATCAATACGTTTATCCGTTTTACGAAAAGAGCCGCGCGGAGGGGATGACCGAGGAGCAGGCGCTGGAGCTGCTGGAAAACCTCTGGCTGCGCACGTTTACGGTCAACAAGATTCGCAGTTGGTCGCACACGCGCTTTTCCGCGGGCAGTCCGCTCTACCAGAATGTCACCGTCGGCGGCCAGACCATCGACGGCAAGGACGCGGTCAATGAACTCAGCTACATGATCCTGCGCTCGGTCGCGCGCTGCCACCTGCCGCAGCCGAACCTTACGGTACGCTACCATAAGGGCTTAAGCGACGATTTCATGCAGGCGTGTATTCAGGTGATCCGCTGTGGATTCGGCATGCCAGCGTTCAACAGCGACGAGATCATCATCCCATCGTTTCTCAGCATCGGCGTGAAGCGCGAGGACGCGTACAACTACAGCGCCATCGGCTGTGTCGAGGTGGCGGTGCCCGGCAAATGGGGCTATCGCTGCACGGGCATGAGCTTCCTCAACTTCCCCAAGACGCTGATGATCGCGCTCAACGACGGCATCGACATCGACAGCGGCAAGCGCGTGTTTGAGGGCACGGGGCATTTCCTCAGCATGGAGAAGTTTGACGACGTGATGAAAGCCTGGGACATCTTCGTGCGCGAATTCTGCCGTCAGGCAGTGATTCTCGACTCCGCCGCCGACATGGTGCTCGAGCAGGAGGTGCCGGACGTCCTCTGCAGTGCGTTGACGGAGGATTGCATCGCCAGAGGCAAGCACCTCAAAGAAGGCGGTGCGGTTTATGATTTTATCAGCGATCTGCAGGTCGGCATCGCAAACCTCGGCGATTCGCTCGCAGCGATTCAAAAGACGGTCTACGAAGACCGCAGCATCACGCGCGAGGAACTCTGGAACGCGCTGCTGACCGACTTTGCGGGCGAGCGCGGGGAAGAGATACGCACGCTGCTGCTCTCCGTGCCGAAGTTTGGCAACGACGAAGATTATGTGGATCAACTCGTCGTGGAGGGGTACGACAGCTACATCGACGAACTCAAGAAGTATAAAAACACGCGCTACGGGCGCGGACCCATCGGCGGCTGCTACTATGCGGGCACAAGCTCCATCTCCGCCAACGTTCCGCAGGGCGCGGGCACCTGCGCCACGCCCGACGGGCGGCACAAAGGCGATCCGCTCGCGGAGGGCTGCTCGCCCACGCACGCGGCGGATGTCAACGGACCTACCAGCGTATTTAAGAGCGTGAGCAAGCTCCGCACGGACAAGATCACCGGCGGCGTGCTGCTGAATCAGAAAGTCGCGCCGAGCATGCTCGAGAAACCCCGCGACCGGCAAAAGCTCCTGCTGCTGCTGCGCACGTTCTTCAACGTGCTCAAGGGCTTCCATGTGCAGTACAACGTGGTCTCGCGTGAGACCATGCTCGATGCGCAGATGCACCCGGAACAGCACAAGGATCTGATCGTGCGCGTAGCGGGTTACTCCGCGTTCTTCAACGTGCTCTCGCGCCAGACGCAGGATGACATCATCGCCCGCACCGAGCAGGTGCTGTAATCTCTGTTTCGGTTTTACGCCGTCGCTTGGAAAGTCTTTCGTGTACTGTTATAATAGTGGCACCAAGCTGTTTCAAATGATGGAACAGAGCTGGCAATATGAAAGATCGTACAGGAGTAAAAGCATGAATCAGCGCTGTTTGACCATACTCGACATGCTCAACCGCGAAGAGACGCTGGACGTCAACGACCTTGCGGTGCGGCTCAATGTCTCCGCCGTCACGGTGCGAAAAGATCTCGCCGTGCTCGAAAACAAGGGGCTGTTGCTGCGTCAGCACGGCTGCGCCATGCGCGTTTCTCCCAACGACGTGGGCTATCGCATGACGTTTGACTATGAGGTGAAGCGGCGTATCGCAAGACGGGCCGCCGACATGGTCGCAAGCGGCGAGGCGGTGATGATCGAATCCGGCTCCACCTGCGCGATGCTGGCCGAGGAGCTGGTGCGCAAAAAGCGGGACGTGACCATCATCACCAACTCCGCGTTTATCGCGGGCTATGTGCGCTCCATCCCCGGCGCGCGCGTGGTGCTGCTCGGCGGCACGTATGATCCCGACGCGCAGGTGATGAGCGGGCCTCTGGTCGGCAAATGCGCCGAGGAGTTCTACGTCGACAAATTTTTCATCGGCACCGACGGATATGAGCCCAACCAGGGGTTCTCCAACGTAGATATGCTCCGCGCGGAGGCCGTTCGCGCTATGGCGGCGCGCGCGGATAAGCGCATCATCCTCACGGACGCGACGAAGTTCAACAAGCGCGGCGTGGTGCAGCTCATGCCCGCGCGGCAGGTGACGCATGTGATCACCGACGCAGTGCCGGACAATTGCCGTGCCTCGCTGGAAGAAAACGGCGTGGAGATCATACTTACGTAAGGCGACGGAGCGCGGGGCATCCGCGATTTCTTTTTGTCGCGGCGGCATGTAAAGAGAAGGAGAGAGCGGCTTGGATTTCTTTGCTGAAGGCTATGAGGGCTTTTGTGCGGCTGTGGACGCTTCCGAAACCCCCGTGCTGTTTTGTGAGCGGTTTGACGAGCGCAGCAGCATCTGGAATTTTAAGGAGCACTGCCACGACTGCATCGAGCTGATCTATTTTCTCTACGGCAACGCGCGGGTGATCACAGGGCAAACAAGCGTGCAGGCTTCGTTTTACGATATGATCGTATACCCCAAGGGCAAACCGCACACAGAGAGTTTGCAATTTGACCACCATCAGGAGATCATCTGCCTTTGGGTGGATATTCCGGGGCTGGAGTTCACGGACATCATGCGCATTCAGGACAAGGACGCGCACTTAAAGTGGCTTATGGAGGCCATACACACGGAGTACAAAAGCAAGACGCCCAGCCGCTCGCTGATCGACCACTACGTCAAGAGCGTCGCGCTGCTCATTGGCCGCAGCTACTTTGAGAAACAGACGCAGAGCGACATGATCAGCCGCGTGATCCTCTACATGCAGGATCACCTGACCGAGAGCATCAGTGTTCAGCAGCTCGCGGATATGGTCTACGTCAGCAAATCGTNNTTCAAGCAAAAAACCGGTCTCTCGCTGATGGAGTATCTCAACTCTCTGCGCATGGAAGCGGCAAAGGCCATGCTCGCGGCCAGCACCCTCAACACCGAGGAGATCGCTTACCGGACGGGCTATCATTCCACCAAGTTCTTCTATCGGGCGTTTCGTGCATACACGGGTATGTCCACGCGGGAATACCGCCGAAACGAGATCGAGAACAGAGCTGTAGGTTCACGATAATACACGTTTTAAGCACACAAAACGGTTTTAGGACCGTTTTTTTTATGGTAGCATTCTTATAGAAACAAGCAGATTCGTTCTATTCATTTGAGTTACTATTTCATACGAAATATATTCTCCATTCAATTACACAAAAATCAACACCGAAGATAAAATTTCAGACTTTTCCGCAGAAGTCAAGCGCAAGGGACAATCATATGAAAACCAAGCTCGATCAGCTACCGCTGAGCCTTCGCGTTCAAAAACTCAAGCAAGCTATGTTTGCCGAGGAGCGATTCGCCTCCATCGAGCAGGCGAAGATTGTCACGGATGTTTACCGCGCACACGACGGCCTGCCGCGCAATATACTGCGCGCGCTTGCGCTGAAAGAGGCGCTGGCTAGGATCGAAATCAAAATAACGGAAGGCGAACGCATCGTCGGCAACCGCACCACGGGTGTGCGAGCGGGGGTGATCTTTCCGGAGTCTGGCCTCAGCTGGGTGGATCGCGAGATCGAATCTCTGCCGACGCGCCCGCAGGATCCGTTCCATATCCGGCAGGAGGATATCAAGGCGTTTCATGAAGAGATCTTTCCGTTCTGGAAAGGCAAGACACTTGAAGACATACTCGACGAGCGTATCGGAGATGAGATGCGCGCCATCGGTAAGGTGGCGAAGATCAACCAAACCGACCATGCGCAGGGGCATATCTGCCCGAACACCGAGCGCTGGCTGAAATATGGCCCCGCCGGATTGATCGCGGAAGCGAAAGCTGCGCGCGAACAGCATCCGGAGAAGGCGGGATTCTATGACGGCCTGATCCTCTCGCTGGAGGGCGCGTGCCTGTTCATGCGTCGCTATGCTGCGTTGGCACGCGAGATGGCGCAGACATCCCCGCGCAAAGAAGAGCTGCTGGAGGTTGCCCGCGTTTGTGATGCTCTTTCTGAGCGCGCGCCGGAGAGCTTTCGCGAGGCGGTGCAGGCGAGCTGGTTTTTGTATGTGATCCTCCAGATGGAGAGCAACGCTTCGTCTTTCTCGCCGGGGCGCATGGATCAGTATCTCTATCCGTATTATGAAAAGGACATCGCTTCCGGCACACTGACGCAAGAAGACGCGCTGGAGCTCATCGAATGCCTGTTCCTAAAGTTCAATCAGATCGTGTATCTGCGCAGCAGCGCAAGCGCAAAGTATTTCGCGGGATTCCCGATCGGCTTCAACGTCGCCATCGGCGGTCAGGACGAAGCGGGCAAGTCGGCCGAAAACGAGCTGACCTATCTCTTTCTCCGCGCACAGGAGCACCTGCTCCTGCC
>DNFZ01000159.1 GCA_003486785.1 Clostridiales bacterium
CGGGCGGATGATATCCGCCCCTACAAAGAAAAAAACGGT
Organism: Clostridiales bacterium; assembly: GCA_003486785.1. Classification (GTDB taxonomy): domain Bacteria; phylum Bacillota; class Clostridia; order Christensenellales; family CAG-138; genus UBA7703. The sequence goes on from DNFZ01000159.1 coordinate 40, forward strand.
TGAAAAATCTCTTTCCTTCGAAAAACACAAACTTGGAGAATTCTACCCGTGAACCCGCAAATCTTTGTAGGGGAGGATATCATCCTCCCGCACCGCAAGGCATTCGCGCAAGGATCGTTTTGCGGTATTCTACGCAGTTATCGCCTGTACCGATGCATACACAAGCAAATTTACCACAAGTGGTATATTCGGAAATCGTCCATTTATACCGACGCTCGATTTACCCCGTGTGGTAGCGTGCGCCGAAGCCGCAAAATCCCCTTACAGTTTCCCCTGTACGGTGACGGTGGTAAACGTGCGGAGCGTGTGCTGCATGCGCTCTTGCTTGAGCAGCGGCAAAACATTGCGCACCACCTCTATGCGCGTCACTCCGATCAACTCCATGAGCATTTCGGAAGCGTCTTTGATGCTCGGGCTCTCGTCAAACTCGATACTGAGCGTATCCTCCCCCGTCAGCGTAATGCGAAGCAGCCGCGTAAACGGCGTCTCGATGAAGTGCGCAATGATGTTCAGCGTCCGTTCGCCCGCTTCGGAAACCTCGGTCTGCACGGCAAAACGCGCCTCAAACACATCCCCGCGTTGCGTAATCGTTGCGGCGGTATAGCCGCTCTCTTTGAGCGAGAAACGGTGTGTATATTCTCCTTCAACCATCTCGATGGCAAGCCCGCCCTTCTCCGCGCGGGAGAAAACGATCTGGCTTAGCCCCGTGGTGAAGTTGTTGTGTCCGCTCTGCAGGATAAACGGCATCAGCCCGCCGATATTCGCGTCAAACGAGTAGACGCGCCCGTTGAGCGTTTCAGCCATCTCCTCCAGCGGAACGCTGACTCGTTCGCCGGAGTAGAACGGCGCGCGGTATCGCGCGCTCATCGCACAAAGCGTGTTCTTCAGCGCCTCCGCCCCGCGCGGGTCTCGCGGCAGCGGCCGTTCGCCCACGTTGTCCAGCGCAGCAGTGACGTAATCCAGCACGCCGCCCTGTGCAAACAGGCGTGCGCTGCCGGAAAACAGCACGATGATCACGTTGAGATCCGGGAGCGCGAGCATATACTGGCCAAAAGCACCGTTGAAGAGAAACGAGCCCTTGCGCGCGGTCATCCAGATCTGGTGGCCGTATCCATAGGTGATCTCCCCGTGCGGGGTGTCGATTTGCGGCCGCGTCGCCTCCTCGATCCACTGTTCGCTGATGAGACGCTTCTCGCCCCAAAACGTCCGCCATACGCCCCGGTTGAGATAGAGCTGGCCGATTTTTGCGACGCTCTCCGGCGTAAGCGACAGCCCCCAGCCGCCCTTTTCCGTACCGTTGGGACAGGTCTCCCAATAATAGCATTCGATGCCCAGCGGCTGATAGAGGCGGGGTTTGAGGTAGTCCGTGAGTGTTCCCCCCGTCTTTCTGCGCACGATGGCGGCGAGCATGTAGGTGTTCATGGAGTTGTAGTCAAACGCGCTGCCGGGTTCATGCTTCACCGGCGCGTGCAAAAAATCCCGCTCCCAGTCGGTCCCCATCGCGGAACCGGCTTCGTTGAAAAATGTGCCTGTGCTCATATTCAGCAGCATGCGGACGGTCATCTTGCGCGCGGGGTGCGTCTCGCTCTCGGGCGCTTTGTCCGGGAAGATGTCGCAAAGCCGCTCATCGAGCGCAAGCAGCCCTTCATCCACCAGCATGCCGATGGCGGTTGCGGTGACGCTCTTGCTCAGCGAGTAGAGCTGGTGCGGCAAGCGGCTGTCGTAGGGAGACCAGTTCGCCTCGGCGATCACTTTTCCGTTGCGCAAGACCATGATTTCATGCGCCATTACCGCGCCGTCGGCATGAATGGCGTCCAGAAGCGCGTTGAGGGCGATGGAGGAGATGCCCTCGCGCTCCGGCGTGCTGCGCAAAAACGGCTTTGCTTCTGTTTGCGGACGGAAAGCGGGCTTCTGCGGATAGTGCGCATACGGATAAAGATGCTGGGTATCCTGTGTGAGAAATTTCCAGATCATATCCATCGCGCGCTTTTGCAGCGTGAGATCGACTTTTTCCATCTCCTTGCGGAAGAAGCCGCGCTTCCTGCGCAGCTGCGCGCGCTCCATCCCCGCGAGAACCTCATATCTTGCGTTCACGCGGCAAAGCACCTTGTCCCAGGTGACGGGTGCCATTGCCCGCGCGTTTGCCCGCATGCGCTCCTGCGCTTTGGGGTCTGCCAGGTAGCGCGCAATCGCGTCCGCCATGCTCTGCGCGGTGTCCCCGCAGGTCAACCCGTTGACCCCGTGGGTAATCAGTTCGCCAGGCATGCTGCCCGCAATCACGAGCGACGGCGTTCCCTGCACCGCAGCCTCGCGCACGACGAGCCCCGCGCTGATGCGCTGCGAGGGAAAGAGGCACAGCGCGCTCTCGGCATACAAACCGCCGAGCAATGATTCATCTGTGATCTGGCCTAAGAAGCGCACGGTGCCCAGTATGCCCAGCTCCCGAGCCTTAGCATGCGCATGCTTTTCTTCCGGTCCGCCGCCAGCGATGAGCAGCTGAAGCGCCTGCCCCCGCACGCGCAGCTGCGCCGCCGCCTCAAGCACGCGCGTTAGGTTCTTCTGCTGGTCGAGGCTGCCGGCATACAAAAGCACGGGCGATTGCGAGAGATGAAACACCTCCCGCGCACGGCGTCTCACCTGCTCGTCAACCGCGAGCAGATCTGTGCCGTTGTCCATCACCTCGATGTTTCCCTCAAATCCGCGCTCGTAAAGAAACGCTCGCGCATCCTCGCTGGCGACCCAGAGCTCGTCGCAGCGGCTGAAGAAGTCGAACGCAAAGAACTTTGAGAGCTGCTTTTGCCGCTCGTCCTTCTGCCCCGTTAAAAACTCGCGTATATACTTGGTGTGAAACGTACCGACCAGCGGCACGCGATGCTTGTCCGCAAGGCGCACCGCTTCCATGCCCGCCGAGCCGGGGCTGTGCGCATGCACGATGTCAAACGAGAGCGCATTGACGCGCGTGAGATAATGCATGTCCAGCATCGCCGCCGTCCCGCGGAGTTGCGATCCGCCCGGGATATTCAGCGCGAGATAGTCCAGAATCTCAAACGGCAGCTTGCCGCGGTAGCCCTGCGTGACGAGCGGGGCGATCACATACACCTGCTGCCCAAACGCGCCCAGGCCGCGTGCATATGCCTGCACCACGCGGCTCACGCCGTCCGCAACGGGAAAAAACTGATCCGAACACTGCGCAATCTTTAGCATGGTTTTCATTCCTCCGCTTTTATTCTAGCACAGCGCCCTTGCGATCGCCACAGGCGCAATTTTGATGTTTGACGAAGCGCTCTTAACAAAACGATGCGCCGCTTTGTCACATATTCTTTTCTTTACAAATGCGAACATGTGTGCTATTCTGGCAAAGTATTGTGATGCAGCACCCCTGTTGAAGAAGTGCAGGGGATACAATTTGACTCGAAACGATACCTCATTATTTCGTACGAACTCCCGTTGTCTGTCGCATTTATGATACGCCCTGGCAAGAAAATACATCACTTGCCATACGGCTAAGAGCGTTCCGGCTCCGACGTATCAATATCGATTAGACGACAGGACAACGTTTTTACGGAAAAACTATGCTTTTTCGATAAGACGATGCCCATTTCGGTCGGCATGGTCTTATTTTTATGGCATTACGGAACAGAAAGAAAAGGAAAATGAATTACACAGAACTCCTAAGCGCAGAAATGCAGCAAACGCTGGCGGATGCCGGCTACGAAACCCCCACCCCGATTCAGGCGCAGAGCCTCGATACCCTGCTCTCAGGACGCGACCTTGTCGGCATTGCCCAAACGGGCACGGGTAAAACCGCGGCATTCGCGGTGCCGATTATCGAGAAAATCAATCCGGACAACCGCAAACCGCAGGCGCTGATCCTCTGCCCCACGCGCGAGCTCGCGCTGCAGACCACCGCCGTGTTTAAGAAACTTTCTTCGCATAAAAAGATGCGGACGGTGTCCATCTATGGCGGGCAGTCCCCCAATGTCCAGATTCAGGCGCTGCGCGGCGGCGCGCAGGTCGTCGTCGGCACACCCGGCCGCGTGAAAGACCTCATCGGGCAGAACGCACTCAAACTCAGCAATATCCGCTATGTCGTGCTCGACGAGGCGGACGAAATGCTCGACTTCGGCTTCCTGCCGGATATCAAGTGGATTCTAAGCACAATTCCGGACGAACGGCAGATGATGCTGTTCTCCGCTACCATGAGCAAGGAGATCTCAGCCATCGCCAAGGGCTATCTTAAGACGCCTGCAACCGTCGAGGTTGGCGAGCGCAACGAGCCCACCAAGACCGTGCGCCAGATGAGCATCCACACAGCGGAGGCGGGCAAGATCACCACCGTGAATTTCCTGATGAAAGAAACAGACCCGCGCCTGACGTTGATCTTTTGCAACACGCGGCACAGGGTGAAATCGGTCACCAAGAAACTCAACGCAGGCGGCCTTGCCAGCGCATGCCTGCACGGCGACCTGAGCCAGAACCAGCGCAACAAGATCATGCGCGATTTTCGCGCAGGCGTAACGCCCGTGCTCGTCGCAACGGATGTCGCCGCCCGCGGCATCGATGTGGACAACATCGATCTGGTCATCAACTACGACGTGCCGGACAAGCCGGAATACTATGTCCACCGCATCGGCAGAACCGGAAGAGCAGGGCACAGCGGCTTTGCGGCAACGCTCGTGAGCGAGCAGGATGTCCCGCGGCTCCGCACCATCAAGCGCCAATATAACGTTTTGACAAACTAGTTCGCGCGTTTTTCCAAGGCGTCCGGAATATATTATTTCGGATGCCTTTTTTTTTTGCAAGAATCAGGTGTTTTGTTACATTAGCATCATTTTCGAATTCCTTGGTGTATTACATCCCTGTTGCTTTCAACGCTCCTGATTTCGTATTTCATGTTTCAGACATAAATCAGCTTATGCAATGCTTCCTCTTCGTAAAATTCGACCATTTATCGGCGACGCTCACGCATCTTTTCCGTTAATACTGTTACACAATGCAAGAGATTAATCGATGAAAGCCGATCTTTTTCAAAGAAATCGCAGTTTGGCGCTTTGATCTGTTCGTTATTAGACGCTTTGTAATATTTTACTGCTCTTGTAACGTTTATGTAATAATTCCTGTGTATGCTATAGCCATAAGATTGAAAAGAGGTCACACGATGAAAAAGAAAAGCCTGCGAGCCATTCTCGTCACACTCGCCCTTCTGCTGATCGCCTTTGCCGTGGTTTTAACGAGCGGCTCTCTGGCGAGTGAAGCGGTTGTCGCTTCTACGCCCGCATATGAAGCCCAGTCGGTCGATGCGCAAGCAGAGAGGGAAACCATCGCGGATCCCGAGGTTCCGCTCGCAGCGCCGCAGACCATCGAGACTGTGCAGCTCACCATCATTCCCGTGCAGGAAGATTCGTTCACCGACGAAGCGCCCATCGTGAAACCGCCGATTGTAAAAGAGCCTGTCGAAGAAGAGCCTGCCTCCGAAGAGCCTGCCTCCGGAGAGCCCGCCTCCGAAGAAACTGTTGTAATTTCCTCCGCCGCTATCCGCTTGCTGGAGCGCGCATACGCGCTGCTCGCGCAGTATAACGCCGCCACCACGACTGCGGAAAAACGCGCGATTCTGGAAGCCCCGAACAACAGCCTTGGCAACGATGCTTTCCGTAGCAAGCTGCTCGCCGATCTCGGCGGCAACTGGGAACAGTTGGAAGCAGACGTCGTTGCAGTGACGGAGTATCAGCAAGGCAAAACGCTTTATGTGCAGGTTTATATGAGCGGCATCAGCAGCAACTATGTGCCTGTGGTCTACACCACGCAGAACGCCGATCGTAGCGGCAACCAGTGGGCAACCAACCTCGTCTACAACGATGAAACCGCAACCTGGATGGAATACACGCAAAAGCACGCCTATAACGAGAGCCGTGTAGGATTCTACATGACGACGCTATACAACAATGAGGACGGCTGGGAAGAGCTCAAGGAAACCATGGAGTCCAGTGACGTCTGGCAGCCGGTAGAGGCATCTACGAGTACAGAGGATTAAGCCCCGGAACGATTCGCTCCTTTATAGCAATTTTTTCATCCAACTCCCTGCTTTTGCGAAACCGGCCCTGAACGAGCACAGGGCTGGTTTTTGTTTATCCACACATTCTCACGAGATGCCCGTGCTGTGCTATAATGGCGATATAGTGAACGATTCATCGCCTGACTGGACGATGGAAATGGAGAACAAATACATGGATAAATCGGAATCCTTAGAGAACATTGCCGTGCTGATTGATGCGGACAACGCGCAACTGAGCAAGCTTTCGTTGATATTGGAGGAGCTCTCTACCTACGGGCGCATCGTCGTCAAGCGCGCTTACGGAAACTGGAAAGACCGCGCGCTGAAAAACTGGGAGGAGCAGCTCAAGACTCTCGCCATCAAGCCGGAGCAGCAGTTTGCCTACACGACGGGTAAAAACGCAACCGACCTCTCGCTTGCCATCGGCGCTATGGATCTGCTGCATACGCAGATGTATGATGCCGTTGCGCTCATTTCAAGCGACAGCGACTATACCCCGCTTGCCATCCGCCTGCGCGAAGCGGGTATCTACGTCTTTGGCGTTGGCGAGGAGAAGACGCCGCTCTCGTTTCGCAATGCCTGCGACAACTTCATCTTGACGCAAAACCTCGGCGACGCGGAAAAGGCCAAGCCCACTTTGGCAGATGAATCGAAAATAGCAAAAAAACCGGAGAAGGCAGCCCCAAAGACCGATCTTTCCGCCATTCACAGCCATCTCAAGACTGCCAGCGAGCGCTATCAGGACGCCGACGGCTGGGTCAATATCTCGTCAGCCGGTGGCTATCTCAAGCGCGTAATGCCGGACTTCGACAGCAAGACCTACGGGTTTTCCAAGCTGACCGATCTGATCAAAGCCTTTCCCAAGCTCTACGAAACGAAAACCTATCCCGGCAAGGGAACGGTGACGATCTTCGCCTACCGTTGCGCTGTCTGCGCGTGAGTTTGTCACCGATGAGGATTGAATCCGCCGCTGCCGCTGTATAAGATCATATCAGAGCGCATACATGCCGGTGCAGAAATGCCCTTGTATGCCCTCAAATCGATCAACTACAGGAGGCTTTTCCATGAAACACACGTTCATGTCCCGCAAGCAGGCAGGTATATATACTCTCATCGCGCTGGCAGCGATGATCGTCTTTCTCGTTGTCGCTTTTTTTGCATATGTTAACGACTATCACCGCGCGGATCATGCCGCAACCGCGTTTCTCAACAGCAACGCCTCTATCCGGCAGGAGGGCAGCCTTACCATCCTTTCACCGGATGCGGGAAACGACACCGGCGCCGGGCTGATCTTTTACCCTGGCGGCAAGGTAGAGGAAGCGGCGTATCTGCCGCTGCTGGATCTCTTGCGGGAGCAAGGCATCACCATTGCGCTCGTGAAGATGCCGTTTCGCCTAGCGGTATTTCAAATCAACGCGGCGGACCGTGTATATGACGCTGTGCCCACCGTTTCCCGCTGGTTCATCGGCGGCCACTCGCTGGGCGGCGCAATGGCTAGCAGCTATGCGGCGGGCAATGAATCTCGCCTCTCCGGCCTGATCTTGCTGGGCGCATATCCCGTCAACGACAGCCCGATTCCCACGCTTTGCCTCTACGGCAGCGAGGATATCCTGCTGGATCTATCCAAACTCGCGGACGTTGCCAATGTGCTCAGGATCGAAGGCGGCAACCATGCGCAGTTTGGCAACTACGGCGTGCAGCAGGGCGACGGCGTCGCTATGATCTCACGCGAAGCGCAGCAGGAGCAGGCCGCCGAGGCTATGCTCGCGTTTCTCGTCAACCCGGCATGATCCAGGAGCGCAACCCGCGCGTTCTGCACAAGCCAATTTCACTCGCGCAATGACGATATGGAGGTATCATCCGCATGGAATCGCAAAAATCCTACAGCCTGAAATCCGCGCTCTGGTTCGTGTTTCTCTTCTCGCTTGCGGTCCTCGCGGCAGAGTGGCTCATCTCCCCGCTGCTCGCGTCGTTTCGCGCCACGCTGCTGACCGACAGCGGCGCCGCCTGGTACTATTGGAAACTCCCGCGCCCCGAGCTGCTGGCTTCCATCAGCATGTGGGTGCTGTATCTTGCGCATCAGATCACGGTTTGGGTGCTGATCGCAAAACTCAAAAACGACCCTCGCCCCGTCGCCGGAAGAATCGGACGATACAATTTACAGCTGCTCGTCGCAAACGCCGTGTTCATCGCGCTGCATCTGGCGCAGACCGCGCTTTTTTACGATGCGCTCGCGCAGTTCGTGCCCGTGATGAGTTCACAGGGCTCGGTCATCGTGATGCTGGTGATGATGCTCATCCTGCTCAACGCGCGCCGCGGGCTGTTCTTTGGCAAGCGCGTGCATCTGCCGCCGCTGGGCGTCTCGGTGACGCAGAAGGTGCATGGTTTCTACATCTCCTGGGCGGTGGTGTATACGTTTTGGTATCACCCCATGGAAGGCACGCTGGGGCACCTGCTGGGATTCCTCTATCTCTTCCTGCTGATGGGACAGATGTCTCTGGCGCGCACGAGCTGGCACACCAGAATCGGCTGGCTGACGTTTCTGGAGGCGTTTGTCGCGATCCATGGCGCGATTGTTGCAATCGAAGCTGCCAACGGCATGTGGCCGATGTTCTTCTTTGGATTCATGATGATGTTCATCGTCACGCAGGTGTTCGGCATCCTGAAAAATCGTGTCGCCATCGCGGGGATCATCGCAAGCTATGTCGCGCTTGTGCTGGTCACCTACAGCGGCGCGCTCGGGCAGATGTTCACCGGAACGCCCGTCGGCTGGACGGATATTCACCAGATCACGTGGATTCCTGTGATTCTCTACGGACTGGTGTTTGCGCTGGCGTGGCTGTTTGCGGGCGTCGGCACGCTGCTCAAGAAAAAGAAGGCATAGCAATACCATTCAAGCATACAAAAAACCGCCATCTCCGGCGGTTTTTTGTATGCGTTTCGATTTGCTTACGGCTGCATCGCGCCAAAGAGCACGAGCCACGCAAGAAGCGACTTTGCAACGAGGCTGAGAATGATATACCCGCGCTCGCCATGGACATAGTCCGCCCATTTGCCAACGCGCTTGTATTGCAGAATCATGTTGATCGGGAAGGTGTTAAACGCCACAAAGTATGTGCCGACAATCGCCCAAACAAACCAAGGAACCATGTCGAAATTACCCGTACCGAACATATACAGCAGGATTGCCGCCCAGGGCGCGAGCCCCGCGATGGAACCCCAGACAAACGGGCCCCACTTGACGTTGCCCTTTTCCGCGCCGCTGTTGAGCTGCTCCATGACGAGCCCGAAGAGGTTCATCGAGGCGTTAACCACGAAGATGAGCACGAGGGACGCGATGTCGTAAATGCCGAACAGCGTGCTGATGAGCACGATCATGATCGACGAGCTGAGGGCATATTCAAACCAGCGGAACTTGTTGATGCCCGCGCGGATGCCGTCGGTGTATTTATCCCCGCTGAGGTATATGATCAGATGCGCCAGCGCGGAGATGAGCAGAAACGAGGCCACAAGTATGCCAAACGGCAGGGTAAACAGCGCATTGCTGGTGAGTTCCAGCGATTTTGTCGCTACATTGAAGGTCAAATAGTTCTGCGTGATCGTCGGCTGAAACTCCGCGATCTTCTGGATCACGCTCGTGGCGAGAAACAGCATGAGCGCCCCCTGAATCAGATGAAACGCTCCCATGATCAGATTGAAGCGTCTAAGTTTTAATAGCTTGATTTCCATTTTATTTTGCACCATCCTTTATGTTCACAATCTACACGTTTCGTGCGATACTTACCGTGATAAACGCACAGTTTACTCCGATATCCCCAGATATTGCTTGCCTGGTTTTTGATGCAGCAGCGTTGTGATTGCCCGCGCCGGACAGGCGTTTACACAGCGGTAGCACACCGCGCACTTTCCCTCCTGCCCGATGCCGTCTTTCCCCAGAGTGAGGTTTTGCATCGGACAGATGCGCACGCAGAGCCCGCAGCGCGTGCAGTCCGCGCTGATGCGGACATCGCTTGCCGCCCGCTTCTCCACCTGCGGCCATAGCGCGCTCTGGCTTTTTCCGATCAAGACGGAGAGCCGGTGAAACCCGCGCCGCCGTATCCTGCCGCGCAGTACTTCCTCCGCAGCGCGCTCCGCTTTTCGTGTTGCTTTTGCAAGAAGTGCTTTGTTCTGCTCGCCGTTTTTGACGGCAAAGAGGGGGAAATTTGCGATGTTGTTGGGCATGTTGAAGTGCTCTGCGTAGACGACGCCGGCTTCCCGCCCGGGCAGGAATGCGCAAAGCGCATGCGCACCGTCGCCGGAGAAGACGAGCTGCGTGGAGAGAATCACAATCCGCTTGTTTGCAAGCGCTCGCCCGTGCGCAAGAACGAACTCCCGCATCGGACGCGGAACGCAGGAGCCGTAGACGGGGTAGCAGAACCCAACCGTGTCCGTTTGTGCAATCAGCGCTTCAAAATCTGCCGCTTCTTCTACAGAGAGACAGGCCGCGCCAGCCGCACGGGAAAACCGCTCCGCGATAAACCGCGAGTTCCCCGTGCCGGAAAAATAGAATACGATCACCTTTTCCTCCTTTTCGCGCGTTGTTCGTAGGTTTTGCAAGTACTATCACCATAATATCGCAAGCCGTCACGATGCGACATGTTTTTTTCTGGAGTGTGTTTCCAAAATACGGTGCGTGCAGGCCGAGTGGATTTTTTGCCGATTTGAGGAACAAAACCGCTGGAATAGCAGCGCTATTTCAAGGTTGCAGTGACGATAAATCGGTGAAAAGGACACCGGATCTGTGCCACCGTGCTTTTAGAAACACACTCTAGCAGACGCCGGGATTATCATCGATTGACAATCGAATAAGTTGCTGTAAAATAGATCACAGATACGCGTATTCAGCGTTTTCTCTGCCCGGATCGCGTTTCAGCTTCGGCTCGCAAGCGCGCGTATCCCGACGCGGCGGTCTTTTGATCACGGACATTGCGTCCCCTTCTGTAGCATCCCACACACGAATACGGAGGAATTCCATGCTGCTTGTTCGTCTGCTCATTTTGAGCGTTTCTCTCTTTGGGTATATCCTGTTTCTGACCAAACAATATCGCATCAAGGCTGCTCTGGCTCCGGCTTTGAGCGTTTCGTTCATCATGCTCTTTGTGTTTCTCGGCGGCTTGCTGGGCGCGCTGGAGTGGAGCGTCTACCTGCTGCTAGCGCTGGGCGTCGCGCTGCTGATTTGGATGCTGCTCAAAAAAACGCCCACCGGATGGAAAGAGCTGCTGACAAACCCGGCGCTGATCTTTTTAACCCTTTCCGGTATACTGCTGTTTCTGCGCTTTCAACACCGCGTGCTTTCCAGTTACGACGACTTCAGCCACTGGGGCGTCATCGTCAAAGGCATGCTGCGCGACAACAACTTCCCTACCTCCGCCAACTCGTTTCTCACCTTTCAGTCCTATCCGCCGGGCAGCGCCTGCTGGATCTATTTCGTCTCCCGCATTCTCGGGATGAAGGAAGGCTATTTTCTCTTTGCAAACGCCATGCTGACGCTCGCCTATCTTTCTACGCTGTTTGGCTTCTATGGCAAGCGCCGCTGGTATCATCTGATTCTACCGCTCGCAGGCGCGATATTGCTCTACACAAACGCGATCGATCCGAACTGCCTCGGTGTGGATGCCATGCTCGCAGCCGCCGGGCTTGCCGCAGTATTGGCGATCTATCAAAACAAAGACGCGCCCGCCGCACGAATCTGGCTGATGCTGCCGATGATTTGCGCACCGCTGCTCATCAAAAACAGCGGCATCTTCTTTACGCTGCTCTCCATGGCGCTGGTTTTGTATTATCTCTCCGAGCAAAAATCCGCAACCCGCGCGGCAAAGTGGATCAGCGCAGCGGCGGTGGTGATAGTCCCCCTCGCGGTTCTGCTCCTCTGGCGCTGGCATGTGGCGGCTTCTTTCTTGAGCGGGTTTTCCACCAAGCACGCCATGTCATCACAGAACTTTCTCAAGCTCTGGTCGGTCAACCAAAGCCACGTATTGGAAATGCTCCGGATCATACTGCTTCGGATCATCGATCCCGGCAGCAATCATACGATACTTGTGTTGGGCGGGTTTGTCGCGTTGGCCAGTGCCGAGGCGATACTGCGCCGCAACAAGGAAGCAAACCGGCAAAATATGACGCTGATTCTCCTGCTTGCCGTTTGCACGCTGCTCTATGAGCTCGGCATCGTTTTCATGTATCTCTTTAGCATGCCGTATGCGGAGTTTATCTTTCAGAGCGGTGCGGACTACACCCGCTACAATAGCTCGCTTGTGGGGTTTCTCATCGGAATCCTGATTGCGTACTCCGGCGTGAAGCTCTCCGATCAAAGCATGGCACATGCGCGCGACTTGCGTTGGGTTCTTCGCCTTGGAACGCTTGCTCTCATGCTGCTCTGCCTGCTGCCAAATACCAGGCTGCATCAACTCATGCCATCCTATCGCACAGAGCTGGAGACGAGGATCGAGCAGCTGCAGCAGGTGATCCGGGAAGAGGCTCTTCCTCAGGGCGGCAGTTATTTGATCAAAGCATCCGAAGACGAGGCGGATCTGGCCTCGTATCTGTTCCGCTATCAGCTCTTCTCGGGCGATGTATCCGTCACTACGATCGCGGTCGATTCCGCGGAGATCTCGGAAGTTGTTTCGTTCTATACAGCTTATATCAACTGGGATACTATGCGGTTGTACACGCTCGATTCTTTTGAAGGGTAGCCCACGGCGCGCATGGACGCAAGAGCATCCCGCATGCACAGCCGTTATTTCGGCAAACTAAATCCCACTCACTCATTGGCGCCGCGGGCGCCTTTTTTTATCGTGCATCGAGTTCATCGCGCTTTCCGGAAGTGATTCGCTTCGCTGGATATGCTTTCGCGGAATTGCGATTTATGGTATAGTAGCATGGAAACAAACATTGGAGTTGACGCATGGCCTATCGCGCATTGTATCGCCAATACCGCCCCGCTCGCTTTGCCGAAGTCGTCGGGCAGGCGCACATTACAACAACGCTGATGCATCAGGTGTCGTCGGATCGTCCGGCGCACGCCTATTTGTTCTGCGGCACGCGCGGCACAGGCAAAACCACGTCCGCGCGCATACTCGCGCGCGCGGTCAACTGCCAGGCCCCCGAAGACGGCGAACCTTGCGGCAAATGCGAGGCTTGCCTCATCTCCGCTTCTGACGGTGCATCCGATATCACCGAAATCGATGCCGCAAGCAATAACAGCGTAAACGACGTGCGCGACCTCATCGAAAACGCGCAATATGCGCCGCTCAAGCTTCGCCGCCGTGTGTTTATCATCGACGAGGTGCACATGCTCTCCGGCCCCGCGTTTAACGCGCTCTTAAAGACGCTTGAGGAGCCGCCGGAGCATATCCTCTTCATCCTCGCCACCACCGAGCCGCAGAAGCTGCCCGCGACGATCATCTCCCGCTGTCAGCGGTTCGATTTTCATAGGCTTTCCATTACGGATATCAAAAACACGCTCAAGAGCGTGCTGCAACAAGCTGGCGCGACAATCGAGGACGGGGGACTGACGCTGATTGCCCGCGCGGCACAGGGCGGCATGCGCGACGCGCTCTCTCTCTGCGACCAGTGCCTCGCTTTTTGTGGGGATAACGTAACCACAAAGAACGTTTACGATGTGCTGGGCAGCATGGAAGACGCGTTTCTGTTCGACATTTCCAAAGCGCTGCTGGATTCCAACGCACCGGAAGCGCTGCGCATGCTGGATCGCATCATGCAAGCAGGGCGTGATCTTTCGGTGTTTGCTTCGGATCTCGCGGCGCATTTTCGAGCGCTTCTGCTGAGCAAAACCTGCGGGCGCTGCGAGGATTTGCTGGACTGCACCGAAGACGCGATGACGCGCTATCTCGAGCAGGCGAAGGCCGCTTCCGAAGTTAGGTTGATGCTCGCGCTGGATCGATTGATCGCCGCGCAGAACGACATGCGCTATCTGCCCTCTCCGCGCGCATTGCTCGAAAGCGCACTGGTGCACATCTGCCGCCCGGAGGACACGCTCACGCTGGCAAACGTAGAAGCGCGGCTTGACCGGTTGGAAGCGCAGCTAAAAGAAGGGATTCCCGCGCAGGCGCCCGCGCGGCAGCAGGTTTTGCAGGAGCCCGCGGGGCAATACAAAATCGAAGCGCCTGCAGCGCAGCCCGCGCCCGAAGCGGAGCCAAAGCCCGCGAAGGCGGAATCCGTACAGGAAGACGCGCCCTGGATCGATTTAACCCCGCCACCGGAAAGCTGGGTGCCACAAGACGAATATGCCCTCTCCCCGCAGGAGGAGATCGTCATCATCGCGCCAAAGCCCGACCCAAAACCGTCGAAAGCAGCGGTCGAGTCAAAGCGCGGCCTCGACAGCGCAGGCAATGCCACGGCCATCTGGCGCGAGACAATCGCAAACATTCCCAATATGTTCATACAGGCATTGGCCAGAGAGGCGGTCGCGCTGCAGTTTGAGCAGAATACGCTTACCGTCGGCTTTTCCGCTTCGCAGGAGATGAAACAGAAAAGCCTCTCCACGCCGATCAATTTTGAACCCGCGCAGCGTGCCTTGCAGACGGTGAAGCCCGAAGCAAAACTCGTGATCACCACCACAAAAATGCCCCCTGCAAGCGGGCAGGCGGAGGAAATGGCAAAGGCGCTCTTCGGGGACAAACTCACGATCGAATAATGAGATTTCGAGTATAATAGTTCTAGTATCGTAATAAGAGATAGGTTCAGATCGAATAATGAGATTTCGAGTATAATAGTTCAAGTATCGTAATAAGAGATATGTTCAGGAGGAACTTTTTATGGCAAAAGGCGGATTTCCCGGCGGAATGGGTGGCGGCAATATGCAGCAGCTGATGATGCGCGCCCAGAAGATGCAGCAGGATGTGCAACGCGCGCAAGCGGAGCTCAACGAGCGCGAATTCACCGCCAGCAGCGGCGGCGGCATGGTCAGCGTGACCGTCAACGGCAATAAGGACGTGAAGGCGATCGTTATCAACCCCGCGTGTGTCGATCCGGACGATGTGGAGATGCTGCAGGATCTCGTGCTCTCCGCCGTCAACGAAGCGCTGCGCACCGCGACCAGGACCGTTGAAGAAGAGATCGGAAAAATTACGGGCGGTCTGGGGCTTGGCTTGTAAGTATGCTTACCATAGAACCCATCGTTCGGCTCACGACGCAGCTTGCGCGCCTGCCCGGTATCGGGCAGAAGACCGCGCAGCGGCTTGCATACCATATCCTTGACACGCCGCTGGCGCAGGCGCAGGAGCTTGCGGCCGCCATCATCGCCGCGCGCGAGAAGGTGGTGGATTGCCCCGTCTGCGGCACGTTTACGGACGTTAGCCCCTGTGGCATCTGCGCAGACACGGGGCGCGACGGCAGCGTGCTCTGCGTGGTTTGCGATGCAAAGGACGTCATCGCCATGGAGCGTACGCGCGAATTTCACGGCAAATACCACGTTCTGCACGGCGTGCTCTCACCCGTGGACGGCGTTGGGCCAAATGATATCCGCATCAATGAGCTCGTCGAGCGCGTCAAAGCAGGCGGCGTAAAAGAGGTCATACTCGCAACCAATCCGGACGTGGAGGGCGAGGCGACCGCCAGTTATATCGCGCGGCTGCTCAAGCCCATGGGCATCTCCTGCTCGCGCATTGCGCACGGCATACCCATCGGCGGAAATCTTGAGTATACGGATGAAGTTACGCTTGCAAAAGCCATGGAAGGCAGAAGGCCTCTGTAGACCGATCGTGCGTTGTTCCGATATGTTTGCATGGCCTTTGTGTCATAAAGACGACTCTCCGGCGATCTAGATGCAAGCGCTTGAATCGACAGAACAAACGACAAACCAAGAGCGACAACGGGAGCTGAGCGCGTAAGCGAGCAGCTCCTTTTATATTTTGTTGAGCGGTGGCTTTCATGCTTTTTTTCGAATAGACGAAAGCAAAATCATATATTTCCGAGATTTTTACACAAATGCATAAAATTCCTGATAGAATAGACGTATGCGCGAAGAGACGCTAAATTATCTGGATTTTTTACGATGATGAGAAAACAACGCGCGATTTTATGCGCCAAAGATAACAAAACATTTTTTGAAAATGTGTTGAACATCCCCCCATCAGGAGGAAAAGCATGAACTCTCCCATACAGGTAAAAAGCGAGGTTGGAAAACTCCGGCGCGTGCTGCTGCACCGCCCCGGGCGGGAACTCGAAAACCTCATGCCGCAATACCTCTCCCGCCAGCTCTTTGAAGACATCCCTTATTTAGTGCACGCCCGAGAGGAGCACGACCGGTTCGCCGAGACGCTGCGCGCAAGCGGTGTGGAGGTTTGCTATCTTTTGGATTTGGTCGCCGAAGCGGTTGCCGAGCCAGATGTGCAGGCGCAGTTTGTTGCGGACTTCATCGCGGAGATCGGGCTTTCCGTTCGCGGGGTTGAAGAGCGTGTGCGGGACTATCTGCTCGGGCTGCCCGTGCCGCAGATGCTCAGCAGCATGGTGCGCGGCGTGCGCAAGAGCGATTTGGGGCACAGCGGTCAAAGACACCTCGTGGACTTTATCGACGATGCGTACCCGTTCTTTGTCGACCCTATGCCAAATCTATACTTCACGCGAGATCCGTTCTTTATGGTGGATGGCGGCGTCTGCATCTCCAGTATGGCAAACGTCGTGCGCGCGAGAGAGACGCTCTTTGGGCAATATCTCTTTACCAATCATCCACACTACAAAAGCACGCCGTTGCTGCATAGCCGGTCCGATCCGTTTTCCATCGAGGGCGGGGATGTGCTGGTGCTCTCGGCAGAGGCGGTCGCCATCGGCATATCGCAGCGCACCGATCCGCACGCGGTGGAAGCACTGGCCCAGCGGTTGATCTGCGAAGAAACAGGCATCTCCCGCGTGCTCGCCATCGATATTCCAAAGACGCGCGCTTATATGCATCTCGACACGGTGATAACCATGGTGGATCATGATAAATTCACGATCCATCCGTCGATTTTACCGGCAGTGCGCACCTTTTCGCTGACAAAAAAGCACGGGGCGCTCGTCATAGAGCCGGAGAAACGCAAGCTTGCCGAGACGCTTGCCGACGCGCTGCATCTGGATAGCGTCACCATGATCCTTTGCGGCGGCGGCAGCGTGATAGACGCTGCGCGTGAGCAATGGAACGACGGAACCAACACCCTCGCGGTGGCGCCCGGCGAGGTAATCGCCTTCTCGCGCAACTATGTGACCAACAGCATCCTGCGCGATCACGGAGTCGTCGTCCACGAGATCCCCTCGGCGGAGCTCTCCCGCGGGCGCGGCGGGCCGCGATGCATGAGCATGCCGCTTTGGCGGGATTGATTGTGAAGCAAAGAAGCGATTTCGATTATGATTTCAAAAAGATTTTTGGAGGAGACGTATGAACCTGCGCGGAAGAAGTTTCTTGTCCCTGCTCGACTATTCCCCCGAAGAGATCCGCTATCTGCTCGACCTGAGCCACAAGCTCAAGAAGGAAAAAGCGGCGCGCCTGTTTCCCGAACGGCTCAAGCACAAAAACATCGTGCTGATCTTCGACAAAGCCAGCACCCGCACGCGCTGCGCTTTCGAGGTTGCGGCGCTGGACGAGGGCGCGCACGTCACATTCCTGAGCAACAGCCAGATGGGTAAGAAAGAATCGCTGGAGGACACGGCGAAGGTGCTCGGGCGCTATTATGATGCGATCGAGTACCGCGGCTTCGGCCAGCAAATCGTGGAAGACCTCGCGCGTTTCTCCGGTGTGCCGGTCTGGAACGGACTCACCGGCAGTGACCACCCCACGCAGGTGCTGGCTGATTTGATGACCATCGAAGAATATGCGCAAAAGCCCCTGAATCAGATACACCTCTGCTATGTGGGCGACGCGCGCAACAATATGGGAAACTCCCTCATGATCGGCTGCGCGAAGATGGGCATGGCGTTCACCGCGGTTGCGCCGCGCGCGCTCTGGCCGAACGAGGACCTGACCGCGCAGATGCTTGCGCTTGCTAAATCCACCGGCGCGAAGATTTCATTTTCGGAGTCGCTCGACGCGGTTGCAGGCGCGGACGCGGTGTATACCGACGTTTGGGTGTCCATGGGGGAAGAGTCGCAGTTTGCCGCGCGCATAGAGCTGCTCGAGCCGTATCGCGTGACGATGGAGCTGATGCAGAAAACCGGCAACCCGGACGTGTTGTTTTTGCATTGCCTGCCGAGCTTTCATGATCTGGAGACGGTCGTAGGCAGAGAGGTTTTCGAGAAATACGGCTTAAAAGAGATGGAGGTCAGCGACGAGGTGTTCCGCTCGCGCCACAGCGTGGTCTTTGACGAAGCGGAAAACCGCATGCATACGATCAAGGCCGTCATGGTCGCAACGCTTTCAGAATAAAGAAAATCGGGGCGTATGTACTGTATAGCATACAAATATATCGAATAAATCTGCAAAACATGCGAAAAACCCATAGATATTATTGAAAGCAAAAAAAATATAAGGTATAATACCCGCATTACGATTAAAATGCGGAATTATGCCGCGTTATCGGGGGGAGCGACCGAAGGCGGCGGACACTATAGAAAAAGAGTTTAAGAGGGGAATTAAAACAATGGAAGACCGGTATCGTAACGACGTCGCGGTGCATGTACCGCGCGTATTACTGCCGAAAAAGGGCACGGACTATTACAAGTGGGCGGTTGTCGCCTGCGACCAGTATACATCTCAGCCCGCGTACTGGGAGGATGCCAAGCGCATCGTCGGCAAAGCGCCCTCGACGCTGGAGCTCATCCTGCCGGAAGCATATCTGGAAAAGCCCGGCGAAGCCGAGCGCATCGTAAGCATCAAATCGCACATGCGCGAGTATCTCGACAAGGGCATTCTCGAAGAGATGCCGCAGGGCTTCGTGCTGGTGACCCGCACGGTTGACGGCGCCACGCGCACGGGACTCGTCATGGCGCTGGATCTTGAAGCGTACGACTACTCCAAGGGCTCAACCACGCTGATCCGCGCGACGGAGGGGACGATCGTCTCCCGCATCCCGCCGCGGCTGAAGATTCGCGAGGGCGCGCCCATCGAGCTGCCGCATATCCTTGTGCTGATCGACGATCCGGACAAGACGGTCATCGAGCCGCTTGCGCAGAAGAAAGCGATGCTCACGAAGCTGTATGACACCGACCTCATGCTCGAGGGCGGACACATCACCGGCCATCTTGTGGACGGGGAGAACGATATCAACGGCGTTCTTGCCGCGCTCGGCGTCCTCAAGGACGAGAAGCGCTTTGCCAAGCTCTATGGCGACCGTGCGCCGATGCTCTTTGCCATGGGCGACGGCAACCACAGCTTCGCCACTGCGAAGGCAAACTGGGAGAAGATCAAAGAAACCCTGCCGGAAGCGGAGCGCGCGGATCACCCCGCCCGTTACGCGCTGGTCGAGGTGGAAAACGTGCATGACGAAGGCATCGTCTTCGAACCGATTCACCGCGTGGTGTTCGGCGCTTCCGGAAACCGCGCCATCGAAACCATACTCCGTCATTTAAAAGCGCATTACGAATGCGCAAAAGTGGAGCTTGGTCGTCTGCCCTGCGCACAGGGCGGAGACACGCACATCCTGCCGTTCCTCACAGGTGAGGTAGAGGGCGCGTTCATCGTCAGCTGCCCGAAGTCGCAGCTCGCGGTGGGCACTTTGCAGTCCGCGCTGGACGAGGCGGTCAAGGATATCTGCGGCTGCGAGATCGACTATATCCACGGTGCGGACGTGGTCAAGGAGCTCGCCAAAAAAGGCGGCGCAATCGGCTTTTTGCTGCCCGCGCTGAAAAAGAGCGAGTTTTTCTCCACCGTCATCTATGATGGCGCGCTGCCGAGAAAGACCTTCTCCATGGGTGAAGCGAACGAGAAGCGCTATTATCTCGAGTGCCGCTCGCTGGAGAAGAAGTAAGCGACAAAAACCGGTACAGATCGGTATCTTACGGCAGCAGGGGTTTTTCCCTGCGACCGAATCATAGAAACGGGGGAAAACCAATGGCGGTCAAAACAGTCAAATTCGGCGGAACCAGCCTCTGCAACGCCGAGAACTTTACAAAGGTCAAGAATATCATTCTGGCCGACAAGGCGCGAAAGTATGTAGTACCTTCCGCGCCGGGCAAACGCTTCCCCAGCGACGAGAAGATCACCGATGCGCTGTATCTTTGCTATGCGAAAAATTCCAACGGGCTTTCGTTTGACGACACGTATGAGCAGATCGCCGAGCGTTACGTCGGCATCGAAACCGAGCTGGGCTTGAAGACCAACATCGCGCTGGAACTCTCCGCGATCAAGAAAAACATCCTCTCGGGGGCGAGCGAGGACTATATCGCAAGCCGCGGGGAATACCTGAGCGGGCTGCTGCTTGCGGACTATCTGGGGTTTGATTTTTACGACGCGGCGGAGCTCATCAGCTTCCACGCGGACGGCACCTATGACGACGAGACCACGCAGAAGTGGACGCAAAAGCTCGCGGAAGCGCAGAACGTCGTCGTCCCCGGCTTCTATGGCAGAAAGCGCGACGGCAGCATCAAGACCTTCTCCCGCGGCGGCAGCGACATCACGGGCGCAATCGTGGCTCGCGCGGTGCAGTCGGATGTATACGAAAACTGGACCGACGTCAGCGGTTTTCTCATGGCGGACCCGCGCATCGTCGAAAACCCCAAGGTCATCTCGGTTGTGACGTATTCCGAGTTGCGGGAATTGAGCTATATGGGTGCTACCGTGCTGCATGAGGACTCCATCTTCCCCGTTCGGAAAGCGCAGATTCCGATCAATGTGCGCA
>DNFZ01000005.1 GCA_003486785.1 Clostridiales bacterium
TTGCCAGCGCGATATTGCCGGATCAATCGTTTGACACCATCGTTTCGTTCGCCGCGGCGAACGGCTATCGTTGTGTCGAGATGATGTGCTGGCCGTTTGGCAGAGCGGAGCGTCGCTATGCGGGCGTGACCCATATCGACGTGGATTCGCTGGACGCGACACAGGTGGAAGCGATTGCAACCAAGCTCTCTGAGACAGGCGTTGAGATCTCTGCGCTGGGATACTATCCCAACCCGCTCGATCCGGACGCGACAAAGGCAGAAGAGGCCATTCGCCATATCAAGAGGCTCATCGTTGCGGCGCCGAAGCTTGGCGTTTACACGGTCAACACCTTCATCGGCAGAAATCAGCACCTCAGCGTTTCGGAAAACATGAAGCTCTTTGAGAAGGTATGGCCGGATATCATCAAACTGGCGGAGGATAGCGGCGTTCGCGTGGCGATTGAAAACTGCCCGATGCTCTTTACCAAAGACGAATGGCCGGGCGGACAAAACCTCGCCGTCTCGCCGCGCATCTGGCGGGAGA
Source organism: Clostridiales bacterium (assembly GCA_003486785.1). Classification (GTDB taxonomy): domain Bacteria; phylum Bacillota; class Clostridia; order Christensenellales; family CAG-138; genus UBA7703. The sequence continues at coordinate 526 of DNFZ01000005.1, forward strand.
TGTTTGCCCGAATCCCCAGCGCAAACTTTGGCTTAAACTATGACCCTTCGCACTTTTTGCTCCAGCAGATGGACTATATCCGCCCGATCTATGAGTTCACGGAAAAGCTCTTCCATGTCCACATCAAGGACATCAAGCTCAATCGAAGCCTGCTCGACGAAGTCGGCATCTTCGCGGCCCCGCTCGACTATTTGCAGCCGAAGCTGCCGGGGCTGGGCGATATCGACTGGGGCAAATTCGTCTCCGCGCTGACGGATGTGGGATACAACGGCCACATCTGCGTGGAGGTGGAGGACAAGGCCTTCGAAGACTCACTCGAACGACGCTATCAATCCCTCATCCAGTCTCAGCGCTATATCAGCCAGTTCATCGTCACAGAATAAGCAGCCAAACGATCCCCGCGGCGAAATCCCGCTGCTTTTTTGCAGAGGCAATGTAATCCATTACATGCACGAATCAAGCGGTTTTCTGTCAACCCAAGAACGAACTGCGACCCGCGATATGAGAGGGGAAACAACGCATGGTGAAGATAGAGGATGTCGCACGCGAAGCCGGCGTATCGGTAGCGACCGTGTCCCGCGTGCTCAACGAGCAGGGGCGCGTACTGCCGGAGACGCAGCGAAAGGTTCGAAGAGCGGTTGAAGCGCTGCGCTATGAGCCAAACCTCTCCGCGCGCAATCTGCGCAGAAACGAGAGCCGCATCATCTTAATTCTCGCGCCGAACTTTTCAAACCCCTATTATTCCAACGTGCTCTCGGGCATCTGCGACGTTTCGCGAAACCTAGGCTACAGCACCTTGATCTACAACACCTACGACAGCGACGCGCTGGATGAGTCGCTGGTTTCAAGCCTGTTTCAGAAGAATCGCGCGGACGGCATGATCACCCTTGCCATCAACAGGGATGACCGGTGGCTCGAACAATACGCGGGGAAGTACCCGCTCGTGCAGTGCTCCGAATACGTTGAAGAGGCGGCTCTGCCGCATATCTCGGTGGACAATCGCCTCGCGGCACGGGAATCGGTCCAGCGGCTGATCGCGCTGGGGCACCAAAGAATCGGCATTGTTACCAGCGCCAACCGCTATCTTTCGAGCGAAAACCGTCTGCGCGGGTATCTCGACGCGTTGGAGGTGGCGGGGATTCCAAAAAGCGACGAACTGATCGCTTATGCGTCCGCCGACTATTCGTTTGCCAGCGGCAAGCAGGCGGCAAGAGAGCTGCTTGCATTGCCTCGCCCGCCGAGCGCGGTCTTCTGCGTTTCGGATATTCTCGCGCTGGGCGTGATCGCCGCGGCGGGGAAGATGGGGCTGCAGGTGCCGTGGGATCTGAGCGTGACGGGGTTTGACGATGTGGATTACACGACCATGTTTCATCCGTATCTGACCACGGTCGCGGTTCCGTGCTATGAGCTGGGGCGAAGGAGCATGCTTCTGCTGTACGATCATATTGCGCAAAAGGCCGACGCAGAGCGCGAAATCTATCTGCCGCACAGCATCATCCAGCGGGAAACGACCGCACCGTGCGCTGCGGATAAACCGGAGGCCGAGTAGCGCAAACAACTTAAGATCGATCTTGAACAACACTGTACGTCACAATCTGAAGATATGATACAAAGGGGAAACAAACCATGTTAAACGTAGGCATCATCGGATGCGGCTCAATTGCAAGACAGCGCCACGCTGCGGAATACACACACAACGGGAACACGACCATCGCAGGCGTATTCGACGTCTTCCCCGCGCGCGCGGAAGCGATGGCAAACGACTTCGGCGGCAAGGTTTACGACACGGTGGAGGAGCTAATTGCAGACCCAACCATCGACGCGGTGAGCGTTTGCGTCGCCAATGCCTTCCATGCGCCGATCACGATCGACGCGCTCAACCACGGAAAGCACGTGCTCTGTGAAAAACCAATGGCCATCACACGCAAGGACTGCGAAGACATGCTGCTGGCGGCGGAGAAGAGCGGAAAGCGTCTGCTCATCGACCACAACCAGCGCATCACCCCCGCGCACAGGAAGGCCAGAGAGATCATCGCGTCCGGTGAGCTTGGCCGCGTGATCAGCTTTGCCGCAACGTTTGGCCACAAGGGGCCGGAGATGTGGAGCGCGGATCAGAGCGCGAACACCTGGTTTTTCAAGAAAAACGCGGCGGCATTTGGATCGATGGCGGATCTCGGCATCCATAAGATCGATCTGATGCGCTATCTGATCGGTTCCGACGTAAAAAACGTGTTCTCGCGGCTTGCAACACTGGACAAGAAATTTCCCGATGGTACACCCATCGAGGTTGACGATAACTCGGTCGAGATTCTGACTTTTGAAAACGGCGCGCTCGGTACCGTCACC
>DNFZ01000186.1 GCA_003486785.1 Clostridiales bacterium
TGTCGATGAGCTGATACTTCAGCGAAGAGCTGCCTGCGTTGATGACCAGAATATACGTCATATTGAACGGTTCTCCTTACAAGTTCTGTGCCTGAACGGCGGTGATAGCGACGACGGACACGATATCTTCTATGCTGCATCCGCGAGAGAGATCATTGATTGGATAGCGAAAACCCTGGCACACGGGGCCGATGGCTTCCGCGCCCGCCAGACGCTGCACCAGCTTATAGCCGATGTTTCCCGCCTGTAAATCGGGGAATATCATCACGTTTGCCTTGCCTGCAACCGGGCTGCCGGGACACTTGAGCTGCCCGATCTTCGGCACAAGCGCGGCGTCCGCCTGCAACTCGCCGTCCACATTCAGCTCCGGCGCGCGCTCGCGCACAATGCGCGTGGCCTCGACGACCTTATCGACAAGCTCATGCTTGGCGCTGCCTTTGGTGGAAAAGGAAAGCATCGCAACCCGCGGCTCCATGCCGCAAAGGCATTTTGCCGTCTGCGCGGAAGAGATTGCGATTGCCGCGAGCTGCTCCGCGGTGGGATTCGGGTTGACCGCGCAGTCGCCAAAAACCATCATCCCTTCGTCGCCATACGCCTTGTTCGGCAACTCCATGATGAAACAGCTGGAAACGACCGAGATGCCTTCCGACATTTTGATGATCTGAAGCCCAGGGCGCAGCGTATCGCCCGTGGTGCTGATAGCACCCGCAACCATGCCGTCTCCGCGGCCTTTTAAGATCATCATCGCGGCAAAGAACTTGGTGTCCGCCATCATCTTTTCGGCTGTCTCCGGCGTCATGCCCTTGTCTTTGCGCAGCGCATAGTATTCCGCGGCATATGCGGCGAAATCCGGATCCCTTTGGGGATCGACAAGAGAAACGCCGTCGAGTGAAACGTTGAACTTCTCGGCTGTCGCCTGAATTTCATCCGTGTTCCCGAGCAGCGTTACTTCAGCGATTCCTTCTGCTTTGATCAAAGCCACCGCTTGTACGGTACGCTCTTCTGAACCTTCCGGCAAAAGAATATGCTTCTTGTGCATCTTGGCTTTAACCTTGATCGTATCCATCAAAGCCATGTTTGTATCCGCGCCTCCATAATCATTGTTCATTCGCGTCAAGCAGATGTCAAACCGAACATTTTTTGTTCGATTTTTTCAAATTTCTTACATTTTGAACTCAACCGCTAGAGTATACCACAATCATATCCAAAATGGTATACTTGTCATACGAAAAATTCAGTCATTCAGCGGAGAAATGCAACATGCGCATCGTGGGCATCATCGCGGAGTACAATCCGCTGCATAACGGGCATGTCTATCATCTGGAACGCGCAAAAGCGCTCTCCGGGGCGGACTACTGCATCGTCGTGCTATCCGGCAATTTCGTACAGCGCGGCGAGGCCGCATGTACGGATAAATTTGCGCGCGCGACCTGGGCGCTGCGCGCCGGGGCGGATCTTGTACTGGAGCTGCCGAGCGTCTATGCCGTCGCTCCGGCCGAGCGGTTTGCGGCCGGCGGCGTGCGCACACTACATGCGACGGGCGTGGTGACGGATCTCGCTTTTGGCTGCGAAGCACCGGATTTGCGGACGCTCTATCAGATATCGGACATCATCTCGACCGAGCCGCCGGCGCTGCAGGAGGCGATTAAAAAACAACTTGCGCTCGGAAAAAGCTATCCGCGCGCAAGGTTCGACGCGCTGTTTGAATACGGCGTGCCCAAGCATATGCTCGCCGCCATCGGGCAGCCGAACAACATCCTCGCGGTCGAATACCTTGGCGCCATCCGAAAATACGCAAGCGACATCGAGCCTTTGCCCATCGAGCGCATCGGAACCGGCTACCACAGCGAAGAAATCGTCGGCGCGTTTGCCAGCGCAACGGCAATTCGAAAGGCTATCATCGAAGGACGCCGCGAAATACTTTCGACCATGCCCAACTTCGTCGGCGGGCCGCTGCTCTACGACGACGAGTTTATCATCCCGCAGGAGGCGCTCAACGATGTAACGCTCTACGCCATCCGCCGCATGAGCGTTGAAGCGCTTGCCGCCCTGCCAGATGTCGGCGAGGGGTTTGAAAACGTGCTTTACCGCTCTGTACGCGAGGCGCGCACGCTCACGGCTTTTTTCGAGAAGATCAAGTCCAAGCGCTATACGCTCGCACGGTGCAAGCGCATCGCAGTCAGCGCGCTGCTCGGCATTACGGCGGAGCAGGTGCGAAAGATGACGCAAAGCCGCGAGGGCAGCTATCTCAAAGTGCTGGGCTTTCGCAAGCGGGCGCGCGCGCTGCTGGGCGAAATTGCAAAGCGGAAAACCGCGCCCATGATACTGCGCAACAGCGATCTGGAGGAATGCCCCGCCATCGTGCGGCAAAACGTTGAAACCGACATGCTCAGCTCCGATATTCTCAGCTACGTCGCCACACAGGAGATCAAGCGGGATCTCAGCGGCGCGGTGATCCTTTAAGAACGATTCTCCCCCGGACTTCTCCTCGATGTTATAAAATAACGCTGGCGCGTCGATTCGTATCGCACGCGCCAGCTTTCTATGCAGTTTATAACATAAATCATACATTTTTCGCCGATCGGCGGCTAGATGTGCCGCGCATCCGCCTTGTCAGGAACAAATGAGTTTTTGAATTGCGGGCAGCGCTTCGCGTGCCGCGCACCTGCCCTCTTCGATGGTCGCCCCCGCAAGATCCGTCTGAAAACGCCCTTGCACAAACAGCACCTCCGGGGTGAGCATAATATCCGCCTCCTGCCTTCGATATTTGGTGAGCTCCCACTGCATGATAGCGATGGTGTGGTTCATCAGCGCGTATGCGCCCATGCCGGATATATCCTTCGCATCCCCGTGGTATCCCACGTCCACGCCGATGACCACATCCATGCCATGATCGCGCAGCGTTTTGCAGGGCACGCGCTCCAGCACACCGCCGTCGATATACGTCTTGCCGTTGAGCTTGACGGGCTCAAAAAACGCGGGGATCGACATGCTCGCACGGATGCTCTCATGCAGCGGCCCTTCGCTCAGCACATCCAGCTTCCCTGTCTCCGCGTCCACAGCGACGCAGCAAAACGGCGTCTTTGTTTGCGCGAAGGTCTTGTTGTGCGTGAGTGTGCGCACCAGCCCCTCAAGGCGGTCGCCTTTGAGCAAGCCGCCGGACGGGGGGAGCTGCACATCCAGATAGTCGTAGAGCTTGATCGACTTGATGAACCGCTCAAGCAGGTTCAGATCGGTTCCGACGCTGTAGATGCCGCCGATAATCGCGCCCATGCTGCAGCCGGAGATCATGTCGATGGGAATGCCCGCTTCCTCCAGCACCTGCAGAACGCCGATATGCGCAAAACCCTTTGTGCTGCCCGCGCCAAGCGCAAGGCCTATTTTATTCCTCATGCTTTTTTGTTCCGTCTTCTTCCTAACTCTTTCATGCGAGAGAAAACGAGCCGGAAGTTTTGCCTTCGGCTCGTTGTGGGTGGCTTAGAAATCGTCGTCCTCGTCGTCATCCTCGTCGTCATTCGCTTCCAGGAAATCGATCAGGCGCTTGCGCGGTTTCTTCTCTTTCGTTTCCCTTGCCTCTCTGGGCGCTTTGGCGACGGGCTCGACCCAGTCTTCGTCTTCCTCTTCGTCGTCGTCTTCATACTCCGCTTCGAGCAGGCGTGAGAAGAGGCCCTTCTTCTTCGCAGGGGCTTCCTCTTCGCGCGGTTCGCGGCGGCGCGGCGCTTCCTCAATCTCTTCCGCCGGGATGGGCCGAGCCATCGGGCGCGCAAACTGGCGCGTTGCCGTCGGGTCCTCTTCCACAGCGAAGCGATCCGTTTCGGCGCGCTGCGGGCGCGGCTGGCGCGGCGGTTCGCGATAGGCGGGCTCCGCGTACTGCGGCGGCTCTTCATAAGCAGCGGGCTCCGCATAGCGCGGCGGCTCTGCAGCCGGCTGCGGCGCGGGCGCATACTGCGCTTTTGCCGCATACTGCGGCTCTGCCAGAGGAACGCGCGCCGGAACGGGCGGCGGCGCGGAGAGATCGTCCACGCCGAGTTCCCTGCGGTTTGCTTCGATCATCTGGTGATATTCTGCGATATAACGCTGCAGATCGACGAGGATCTCGTCGGCATACTTGCGCGCGCCGTTATAGATCGCGGTTGCGTTTTCTTCCGCCTCGGCCGCTATGCCGCTCGCGCGGGTAAACGCCTCTTTATATACTTCGCTCTCGCTCACGCGGCGCTCGTATTCCTCCCGCGCTTCCATGCGGATGCTCTCCGCCTGCGCCTGCGCCTGGCTCAGGATGGTGTCCGCTTCCTGATGCGCCTGCTCAACGATTTCGACCGCGTTTTCTTTCGCGTCCGCAATGGTGTTCTCCGCCTCGGAGAGGATGCCGGTCGCTCTGCGGATGTCTTCGGGGATGACGACCTTCAGGTCTTCTAAAAGATCCAAAAGACGGTCTACCTCTACGACGCGCTTGGTTGCGCCGCCGAATTTGGAGCGAGGGCTCTCCTCCAGCTCCTGCTTAATGCGGTTTATTATGCTGAAAATCTTCATTGTCTGTGCGCTGCTCATGGTTTTTTTAACCTTTCTGCAATGATATTATGAATGCTCTCCGGTACCAGCCCCTTGATATTGCCGCCCATTGAGCCGATCTCTCGTATGGCACTCGAACTCAGGAAAGAGTGTTCCGGCCGCGCCATGAAGTAAACGGTGTCCACATCCGGCGCGAGATGGAGGTTGAGCGCGTTGATTTGAAACTCATATTCAAAGTCCATGGTCGCCCTAAGCCCGCGGATGATGTAGTCCGCACCGATGGCGCGCGCATAATCGACCAGCAAGCCGTCAAAGTGCGTCACCACGACGTTTTCAATGCCCTCGGCTTGCACCATGCGCTGAATCATCTCCACGCGCTCGTCGACCGAGAAGACGGGGCGCTTGGCGGCGTTGTTCAGCACGCTGACATACACGCGGTCAAACATAGCGATCGCCCGCTCCAGCACATCGTGGTGGCCGATGGAAAACGGATCGAAGCTACCGGGATACACGCAGGTACGCATGATCGCCTGGCCTTTCTCAAAGCGTGCCCGCCCGGGGCTACGCTTCGCTGTTCGCTCGCTCAAAAACCGAAACGGCGCAGCCGCCATAGCGCCTGGTCTGCCTCAAAACTGCAAGCGGCGTCTCCAAAACGGGCGGGAGCTTCCCCGCGTGCTCTATGATGACGCGCCCGCGCTCGGCGAGCAGCTGCAGCGAAAAAATCCGCTCTGCGGCATTCTCTGCCGTGCCGTCCTGATAAGGCGCGTCGAGAAACACAAAGTCAAACCGCTCCCCCGCGCGCGCCAGATCGGCAAGGCAAACTGCATAATCCTTACACTGCGCCTGCACGATCGAGTCGAGCTTGAGCTTTTTCGCGTTCGCTTCGATCAGCGCTGCGCACGCACGATCGTGATCATTGCAGATCACTCTCTTCGCGCCTCGGGATGCCGCCTCAAGCCCGAGATTGCCGGAGCCGGAAAAAAGATCCAGCACCGTACTGCCGGGAATATCGAACTGAATCGAGCCGAAGATCGACTCCTTCACACGATCAAGCGT
>DNFZ01000201.1 GCA_003486785.1 Clostridiales bacterium
GACGCTACCTTTTTCAGCGTATACAAACACCGAATTGATTTCAGCCTGATCCTCAATCGCATAGTCCGGATGATACAGCCATACACCGAGATTCTCCAGAAATTCCTGCATCATCCAGTCGTTTGGATACGATAATGAGAATCCGCCCTCGGCTTGCGAATACTGCGAATACGCTGTGCTCGTTGTGTACTCCGCAGGCAAGATGGCAAACATAACGGTTGCGTCGGGNGCTTCGCGGTCATCGATGAAATACTCCACCCGATAATCCCCCTGCGGTAATACAGCCGAAGGCGTAAAATCAGAATAGATATACCGATTCGAAATCGTTCCGCTATCGAGCGTGATTGCGTCAATGAACTGATTGCCCGTCACATACGTCCAAACGATATGGATCTGCGTATGATCCGGCGCGTTTTTGATCTTTGCCGATGTGTATATGGTTTGCACATCCGCCGGATACGAAACCACCTGTGCGCCGGGTTTCCCTTCCGCGTCGATGCTGTTGGTCATAATTGCGTCTTCGATTTTTGCCGTGCTAAAACTAAAACTGCAGCCCGTAGCAAAAACGGCAAGAGCTAAAACGACTGCCATCCAAATGATACGCTTTTTTGTTTTCATAGCGTCTCCTTTCGCGTCTGCTGAAAAACACTGCCCCCCCCCCATTTTTAAAAGCGCTTCCCCCGCGATAGAGCGCGGACGACGCATCTGCTCCCGCATGCACAGGCCATGATTGCATATGCGGGCAGTTTTTGAATTTACAGTACTTTTTATGACAATATCATATCATAGTGTTGAGAAAAAGATAGTTGTTTTGTGCGCTATTTTCGGAAAATGCNNTGCAGACTAGATCGCCCGCCAGAGCATCTGCCCGTCCTCAAAGATATAATCCGCCCGTCCTGTATCTTTGAGCCAGGATAAATACGAGCGCACCGTGCTGCCGACGAGCACGTATTGTTCGATGTTCATCGTCAGGCCAAATGCAAGAAACAGTTGCTGTAGAATGCTCTCAAATATGCAGGGTTGTTTGCAAATCTGCAAAATTCTATCTGCAATCTCTTGCACTTTGTCGATATTGCGCTGCGCCAGCGGGGCGATATCCTCCGTCGCCTCCGCATGCGCCGGGATGAACACCTTCGCTTCCAGCGTTTTCACCATCTCCAGCGTTTTTAGATACGCGGCCACATCATAGACAAACGTGATCTGATACTTCTCCAGCGTCTCGCTGCTCGAAAGACAGTCCGCAAGATAGACCGCGCCGTCATCGCTACGAAACCCCACCATATCGAAAAAGTGCCCCGGCAGCGGAAGGATGCTCAGCCCCTCCGGCAACGCTTCCTGCTTTAACTCATCTGCTTCGCTCTCCTGCGCCATGAGAAACTTATGCCGGAGGCTCTGCGGCGGAAATCCGCCATAGAGAAAAGACGGCTCCAGAAGCGGGTGAACTGTAAAGTCCCGCTCGATACCGGGCGCGAAGATATCGCACCCCGTCTGCGTTTGCAGATACTTATTCCCCCCGATATGGTCCGCGTTGGAGTGCGTGTTGTAGATTGCCCTGAGGTGCCAGCCGTTCGTGTCCAGAATCTGACGAATCTTACGCCCCGCGTCCTTGTCGTTTCCGCTGTCGATGAGGCAGACATCGTTGCCTTCGAGCTTGATCAGCCCGACTTTCGCGGGGCTCTGGATATAGTAGCAGTGCTCTGTGACCTGATGCAGTTCGTACATGTGTGTTCTCCCGCTGGATTTTTTGAGTATGGCTCTGATGGATGCTATGGTCGCCGTTATATGCGCAACTCTCCCTGAATCGAGATGACCGCGTTTCCGCCGATCCGGATGGTCCCGTCGCCTTCGATTCGACTCAGAATCTTGGACGGCTTCCCCATCGCCTCGCCCTGCACAAAAGTGCTGATCCTGTTGATTTCAATAAGCCGATTCGAAAATAGATAATACGTGAGAGATGCGTTGGATGTTCCGGTCGCAGACTCTTCGTCGATACCAAAAAGCGGCGCAAAGTTTCGGCAATAGGCGGTTACGTCTCCCTCCGGCGGGCAGTAGAACAGATGCACGCCGACCAGCCCCAGCTCACTTGAAAGCCGGATGACCGCATCGCGGTTCTGAAGCGCGTGATCCAGCGCGTCTTTGCTGCTGACCGGCAGCAAGATATCCGGTAATCCGACTTTGAGAATAGTCGGCTGCATTCCTTCAACCCGACTTGATTCATCCAAGCCGTATGCCGCATAAACGCGCGACGCTTCTTCGGTTGTGAGTGCCCGAATCAACTCGCCCGGCGGCATCTGCAGCCAGATGTTGTCCGGCTCGATAAGAACGCACAGATCCCCCGCCTGTGTCTTTGCGATCATCTCGCCGCAGAAAATCTCGCCAAAATTTCGCAAAACCGTAAACGCGGAGACCGTCGCGTGTCCGCAGAGCGGCACCTCGCTCTCCGGGGTAAAATAACGCAGCTCGAATGCTTTGGCCGCCATACGCCTCACAAACGCAGTTTCAGAGTGCTTCAGCTCCGCCGCAATCTTTTGCATAAGAACATCGTCGGGAAACGGCTGCTCCTCGCGCAGGAGAACAACCCCGGCTTGGTTTCCACCGAAGATGTGGTCGGTAAATGCGTCTACGATGAACAATTGCATTGCGTCAAGCTCTATTCTGCATTTTTCAGAGATTATATCAGATAGTGGAGTAAAAAGGAATTGCGTGAGTGCAAGCAGATGGGTTCAAGGCGCCTACCCCATTAACCAAAAACAAACAACCACCCTTTTGTTTTTGGTGCGGCAGATGGGACTTCTTTGCTCGCGATCAGACACGCCTTGCGGCGGTCTTCGCTCGCAAAGCCTGCCGCTTAAAACGCCAACAATGCGGCGTTTTATCCGCAGCTTGATGCGGCGGCCGCGGCTT
>DNFZ01000196.1 GCA_003486785.1 Clostridiales bacterium
TCTATATCATCCTCTTGCTCGCGGTGATGGGCATCAGCCTCTACGCGCAGAGCAAGGTGCAGCGCACGTTTAATAAGTATTCCGAAACACTCGTTTCATCCGGCATGCGCGCAGAGGAGATCGCGCAACAGCTCCTAAACCGCGGCAACAGCCCCGTGCAGATTCAACCCGTGCAGGGCACGCTGACCGACCATTTTGATCCCAAGAACGGCGTGGTAGGTCTCAGCCAGCAGGTCTACGGGCAGCGCAGCATTGCAGCCATCGCAGTTGCGGCGCACGAAATCGGGCATGTGATGCAGTATCAGGAGGGCTATGCCCCGATTCGCCTCCGCAACGCGATGCTGCCCGTGGCATCCATCGGCTCCTATGCCGCGCCCTGGATCGTGATCGTCGGCCTTATGATGGGCAGCTTTAACCTTGCGATGGTCGGCGTAGTGCTCTTTGGCGCGATGCTGGTGTTTCAGGTGGTCACGCTGCCGGTGGAGTTCAACGCCTCGTCCCGCGCACTGCGCATGCTTGAAGAGGGCAACTACATCTCCTATGAGGAGAGCGACGGTGCAAAGAAGGTGCTAAACGCCGCCGCGATGACCTATGTCTGGGCGGCGGTGGCTTCGCTCATCAGCTTCCTAAGACTGCTTGCGATGGCGAACCGGTCGAGAAGGAGTTAGGGGAAGGGTGTTTTTGGGGGCTTTGCCCCAAATCCCAACTTTTAGCAAGAACGCACCGAGCGGAGGCATTTGCCTTCGCTTTTTTATTCAATTTTCCCTCTTTATTGCATAACCAGCCATTCAAGTGTTACTATGCTCTTAGCACGACAAGGAGGGCGGTATCGGTGAAGGGGCTATTTAGAAGCGCGGTCACTTTATCTTTTATTACGATTGTTTGTATCATCATCTCGTTGATCCTCTCGGCCATGCGAAAGATTTACATCCAAAGCTGGCTCGTCTTAAACCCGTCCATCCTGATTGGATTTCTAACCGGTCTGGTTTTAACATCCTTGATCTCTTTGGCCAACGTGTTTCATCTCCAGCGCAGTCATGCAAGAGATCTCACAGCGGCGTTAGCCGCGTTCCAGACGGAATCCGATTCGTTTCGGCACCTGATTCTACAGATACGGGACGCGCGCGGCATGCTCACCGTTTCGGATCAGAACCATCAAGCGCTCGCGCTCGCGCTGGCGCGATTGAATGAGTGCGCCTGTAAAATCATGCATTGCGACAAAGTCTCTCCGCTCAAAAGCGCTACGATTCAGAAAAACCGGCTGTTTGCCTCTGCCTTTGCTAAAACGGAGGTCGCGTTTCATCAGGCTTTTTCCGCGTTTGCTGCATACTGCGAAGCCGCCTATCACGCGCACAGCCTCCTGCCATATCTCAAGAACGAGGAGGAGAAGCAAGAAACCCTGCGCGCTTTTGAAAAAAGCCTGATTCTGGTTTATGAAGCGCTCGAACCGGGAAGCGCTCTGGACACGGCTTTTGAAACCTATCGAACAAAAATCGACCGCTTTCTCGACATCCGGCAGCCAAAGACATCCGGCGTGACAAGCGCTGCATGATAAAACCCGTGTCCGCGAAGGTTTCGGCCTTCGCTTTTTTTATGCACGTTGTAGGTGTTGCCGTTCTCCAGTTTTAACTATATAATAATGCGTAGCGTGCATAAGGAGGAACCAGTATGCGTGATGAACGGCTCGATCGGTTGGCCGACCTGCTCTTAAACTATTCCCTCAAGCTAAAAAAGGGCGAGCTTTTTGAAATCAACGGCGGTATCCCCGCAAAGCCCCTCATCAAGTCCCTGTTAAAGCGGGCGCACGCCATTGGCGCGGTGCCGTTTGTAAAGCTCTCGGACGACGAGCTCAGCCGCCTGTTTTTCGGCTTTATCGACCCGAAGGACCCCGCCGCCGCCCGCCCCGCCATCGACGCGCAGCTGGAGTGGGAAAACAAATACTGGGATCATCTCGTGGCGCATGTGGACATCGGCGTGGACGAAAACGACGCGGAGCTCTCCGCCGTGGACACCGCCGCCATGACCTATTATCGCGATATCCGCAGGCCACTGCGCGATAAGATCATCGACGAGCGCCGCTGGGTCTATCTGCACTGGCCGACCATGGCGGACGCGCAGAAGGCCGGCTTGTGCTATGACGACTTTTACGAATTCTTCCTCTCCGCCGCGCTGGTGGACTACGAGCAGATGGGGCGGAACATGGCGCCGCTGGTCGAGCTGATGGAAAAGACCGATATGGTGCATATCCTAGGCCCCGGCACCGACCTGACCTTCTCCATAAAGGACATTCCGGTGATCCCCTGCAACGGCGAGCTCAACATTCCCGACGGCGAGGTCTACACCGCCCCCGTGCGGGACAGCGCCAACGGCACGGTGCAGTACAACACCCCCGCCATGCGCTACGGCAAGCGCTTTGACAACCCGCGCCTGGTCTTTAGAAACGGGCACATCGACCAAGCCGGTTGCGACGGGGATGTCGCGGGCTTTAACGAGATGCTCGATGCGGACGAGGGCGCTCGCTACCTTGGCGAATTTGCCATCGGCGTGAACAACGCGGTGACGAAATCCATCGGCAACACGCTCTATGACGAGAAGATCGGCGGTTCGTTCCACCTCACGCCCGGCTGCGCCTACGCTGACGCATTCAACGGCAACAAGAGCCAGCTGCATCTGGACATCGTCTGCATCCAGACCGCGGTGTTCGGCGGCGGCGAGATCTGGTTTGACGGCAAGCTTATCCGCAAGGACGGCCTCTTCACAATCGACGCGCTCAAGGGGCTCAATCCCTGATACGGCGCAGCGATTCTGCCGCCTGAATCGGAAATTTCGGGCAGTTTTTCGGAACAAGAAGGATTTACTCGTATGAAAGAAACCGTTCGCAGCTGGATATTTGATCTGTTCGCGTTCGTCATCGGCAGCGCGATGGTCGCGGCGGGGCTGGTGCTCTTCACCATCCCCAACGACATTGCGCCCGGCGGCGTATCCGGCCTTGCAACCGCGCTGGCGTTTCTCGCGCCGGTGTCGGTCGGCGTCTGGACGCTGCTGCTCAACGTCCCGCTGATCGTCCTCTCCTGGTGGAAGCTCGGCTTTCGCCCGCTGGCAAAGACCATCGTCACCACGCTTTTGCTCTCCGGCCTGATCGAGCTGTTTTCACGCATTCTCCCCCCATACAGCAACAACGTTCTGCTGGCCTCCGTATTGGGCGGCGTGCTCTGCGGCATCGGTATGGGCGTTATCTTCGTGCGCGGCGCGACAACGGGCGGGACGGATCTGATCAGCCTGCTGCTCAACCGCGCGTTCCCAAACCTCTCCGTCGGCTCGCTGCTGCTCATCGTCGACGCGACGGTCGTCGTGTTCGCCGTGCTGGTGTTTCGCAACATCGAGGTTGCGCTGTATTCCATCGTAACCATCTTCGTCACCACGCGCACGATCGATGCCATCATGCAGGGTGTGGATCATGCAAAGGTGATCTACATCGTCACGGAGCGTTCGGACGACATCCTCTCGCTTTTGGCCGAGGAGCTTGGCCGTGGGGTGACGGTTTTGCAGGGGCGCGGCGGCTATACGCGGCGGGATAAGCACGTGCTCATGCTCGTCGTGCGGCGCAGCTCGTTTGCGCAGACGCTCAAGGCGATCAAACAGATCGACAGGCAGGCGTTCATCTTCGTCACCGACGCAACGGAGGTGCACGGAGAAGGGTTTAAGCCGATGGAGTAGCGCAGCCGTTGTCATTCGGCCATTCTCAGGGTCAGCGTAACAATTGAAGACGGGCCGACGTAAGCCCGATAATTGTCCGCCCTCTCCTCGGGTGCTTTGCGGCTGCGCGCTGTCACGCTCAACAGAGCGTTTCTTTTATCGTCTCTTACGTTCTATTTGACAAACCGCGTAAATTCTGGTAAAAATAATACTTTGTTGGTTGACATAGGCTAGTGAAGCCGCTGCCTGCTTGTCGCCATTTTGAAGAATTATTTTCCGGAGACTGATTTGGGAGGAAACCACATGCAGACAGACGTTGTGATCGTTGGCGCCGGCCCTTCGG
>DNFZ01000244.1 GCA_003486785.1 Clostridiales bacterium
TACGGCGCAACGATTTTCACGTCCGGCGGGTCGTTGCTGACCTCGACGGGCGCAGGCAGCAGCAGCATGGCCGCCATCAAAAGGGGAAGCAGTCTGTTCATGGTGCATCGATCCTCATGCATTCGGTTCATTGGGCGTTGTTTAATTTGGAAAGCCTACTGCATCATACAACAGAATCACATGCCATGGCAGACTTTTTCGCAACAGTTCACGGAAAATTACAGTTTGAAAAGTGCTTTCCCCGCGCAGCAAGCCATGCGTTAAAAAACAGGACGCGTGGATTTGACTTTTTTTACGCTTGTCACTATCATAATACAGAGGGTAAAATGATGAAACAAAAAACCGATAAATTAACGAAGCTGCTCATCCTCAACCTGCTGTTTCTCGCGCTCGCCATCGTGATCACGATCAATCTGCTCGAGACGGGCGGCGTTCGGCAGGATGGACAGTCTGCGCCTGTTGCGGCGCGGCCCGCTTCCTGATCGCAGGTTCGATTCGGGATGCCGGGTTGCTTGCAATGAAAAAAAGCGAGTCACAAAGCGCGCAGAACCGCCGGCGTTTCAACCGCGCACGGGAAGCGTATGCGCCAACCACGATGATAAAAACACAATTTCGCCGCGATTAAGCGCGCGCTAAGGAGTATGAAGCATGATTTTAAAAAGCGTCTACGGGTCTAAGCGAGTCAGGAGCGCCGCCGCTTTTTTTCTATTGTGCGCCATGCTCTTGCCGTCGGCTTCTGCTGCACACGCAACAGGCGATGCCGAGCCGCAGGACTTGACCACGCTTTGCCACTTTACGCTGCCGGAGCGATCCGAAGCGTTTGCGCCGCGCCTGACGGACGCGCGCTACAACTCTCGCATATCGTTTTCCAAGGGAGAGGCGCTTGAGCTTTCGCTTCCAAGCGGAGCGGCGGGTCTCTATGTCGGCTGGTATGCCGCGCCGGAGGCGGCGGTGATCGAGGCGCTGGATGCTGCGGGGACCGCGGTTTTGAGCGTGTCTGCAAACGCCGACCTGCTCAACGAGTATTTCGCGCTGCCCGCTTCCTGCGCCAGCGTACGCATCTCGGGAGAAAAAGCGTTCGCCATCTCCGAGCTGCGTGTGTTTGACGCGGCAACCCCGCCCGAGCATCTCTGCATCATGCAAGCGCAGCAGGCACAGCCCAAGGTGATGCTTGTCCTTGCGCACACGGCGGACGAATCGTATTATTTTGGCAGCTTGCTGCCGCATCTTTCGGGTTCGGACGCGGCGATGGTGTTCCTGTCTGTGGAAAGCAGGCAGGCGCAGCAGGAGGCCATCGAGGCGCGGTATGCGCTGGGCTCGCGCACACAGCCCGTGTTTGGCAGTTTCCCGTTTTACCGCAGCGCGATCGATCTAAAGCGGCTCTATAGCTATGTCGATAAATCCGACGTCAATACCTGGCTCATCCAGCTCATCCGTCGTTATCAGCCGGATACGCTGATCACCTACGCGGCAACAAGCGAGGCCGGCATCGGCATGCACGAGCTCGCCTCGACGCATGTGCTCCTCGCCGCAGATCTGGCAGCCGACGCCTCCAAGGAGTATATCAGCGAGCGCGCATACGGCATTTGGCAGGTCAGCGCGGTATACCTGCATCTCGAGACAGGCACAAGCCCGCTCTACGACACGCAGTCCCCGCTGGCGGCGTTTGGCGGGGAAAGCGCGTACGCGCTTGCGCAGGCGGCGTATGAGCGCTATTCGTCGCTACGGGTGACGCATTTTTCCGTAACCGACACGCCGTATTTTGTCCGTGTTTATCCGGCGGCGGCATCCGAGCAGCAGAGCGCAAGCGACCTGTTTGCACTGCTCTCTTCGCTTGAGGGGCCGCTTGCAACGCCCGAAGCCGCCGTAACACCCGCGCCGAGCGCAACGCCCGAGCCACAGGTGACGAACGTGCCCGCAGCACAACCGCAGGCGGCGCAGCAATCCGTTGAGCCGTCTCTGCTGCACGATGTGGAGCCAATGCAGTATATCGTAGCGGGGATTGCTCTCCTCGGCCTGCTTTGCGCCGCGATCAGCCTGTTTTCGCATAAGCGCGCGCAGTCCAAAACCAAGCGCGCGCTCTGCATCGCCGGTATCGTATGCGGCGCGCTGCTGATGCTTACAGGCGCAGGTCTTCTCTATCGCGCACGCATTACGAAGCCTGCCGCGCAAGCCGAGATCACGCCAACGCCCACCCCAACCGCGACGCAGCCCGCACCGACGGCCACCGCCGAGGCGAGCGAACAGCAAGCGGAAGAGAGCAGCGCGTTTGCGTCGAAATTTCGCCAGCAGGGCGACCCGGAAGAGGTCGTGGTGTTCGATGAAGAAAACGGAATCTATGAATACCGCAGCGACACGCTCGCCATCGAGATTCGCAGATTTGAACGGGATAAAAAACCGCTTGCATACTATATTGCGCATATCTACATGCGCCAGATCAACTCCTACCGTTCCGGCTTTGGTTCCGTGCGGATCAACGGCAGGGACACGGTGGACGCCTGCGTCATGGCGCGCCGCTACCGCGCCATACTCGGGGTGACGGGAGATAACCTGCTGCACTCAGACTACAACCGCGGCATGATGCTGCGCGACGGACGCATCTTCCGCGCGCAGACGCAGGTATCCGTCATGGCGCTGACGGAGGATCTCTCCATGCGCATCTACTCTGCAAAAGACCCGGCCATGCTCAACGAGATTGAAGAGGGCACGCGGGATACCTATGCGTTCGGGCCGCCGCTCGTGCTCGACAGCGCGGTCTGCGAAAAGGTCGATCAGGATCGCGTCGGCCGCATCAACCCGCGCGCAGGGCTAGGCCTTGTCGAGCCGGGGCACTTTGTCGCCATCGTTGCGGACGGGCGGCTTCGGTATTACAGTCACGGGATGATGCTCTCCGATTTTGCCCAGCTCTTTCTCGACGAAGGTTGCGTGATGGCCTACAATCTCGACGGGGGCGCCTCCGCAACCATGGTTTTCATGGGCGAGTACATCAACAAGCGCGCGGAGAACCACTATCGCTCAGTGCCGGATCAACTGCTCTGGGGTTACTCCGAGCTGGTTCCGACGGAGGATGATCCGTATTTGCTGCAAGGGCTCGTCCCGCCGGGCTGGCGCAAGAAATAATGACGCTTTGCGGTTGATTCGCCCCTGTTTCATAGAAGGGCGCTTGGTGTTGGCGGTTTTACGCGGATGAATGCGAGCGAAAGGATGAAGCGAATGGAGCAAGCGAAGCGTATGCGGCATGCATATCTGATAACCGCACACAACAAGAAAGCGCAGCTTGTCAACCTGCTGCGCCTGCTCGACGACCCGATGAACGATATCTTCATCCATATCGACAAAAAAGCACAAGGCTTTGAAGAGGCGGAGCTGAGAAGCGTCGCGCCAAGCGCCCGCGTTGCATTCGTTCCGCGGCTGGACGCACGCTGGGGCAGCGAGGTTTTCATCGACGCGATCGTATCGCTCCTCTCGCTTGCCGCAAAAGAGGAGCATGCCTACTACCATCTGCTCTCCGGCGTCGATCTGCCGCTCAGGCCCCAGCGGGAGATTCGTGCGTTTTTCGACGCGCATGCAGGGCAGGAGTTTGTCTCCTTCGAGCGAGAGACGGCAAAACCGCATGTCATCGCGGGCAGGATCGGCATCTGGCACTGGCGGCGGCCGGTCAACCCGCTGATTCGAAAGATTGAGCGCAGAGCCGCCCCCGTGTTTGCCGCGCTGCAAAGAGCGCTCGGCATCAACCGGCTCAGGCATGCGCCGGTCTCTTTTCAAAAAGGCGGCGTGTGGTTTTCCATCACGCATGCGCTGGCGTGCTACGCGGACGCGCACATCTCGGCGTACAGAGCGTATTATCGCAATTCTTCCTGCGCGGACGAGATCTGGCTGCAGACGCTGGTTGCCAACTCGCCGTTTATGGATCGACGCGCATTCATGGGCTGGGACGACGAAATGTCCGCCACTATGCGGTTTGTGGACTGGTCGGGCGGCGGCGCGTCCCCGCGCACGCTCACGAGCGCGGATTATGATATGCTGATGCAAAGCGGCATGCTCTTTGCCAGAAAGTTTGACGATACGGTGGACACGGACGTGATCCGCCGCATCAGCGACAGCGTCAGCGGCCAAAAACGAACAACAGCGCGCTCAAATACTGAGCGATAGGAATTTGAGAGGTAACTATGAATCAAAAAGATCCAAGCAAAATAGAAAAATCTGCTGCGCGCTTGCTGCCGCTGCGCGAAGAGGGTGTGCTCTCCTGGCGATTTGTGGCGGTGTTCTCGATGGCGGGCTGTATCACGATTGAGATCCTGTTCAATCTGCTGCCCATCGATCATGACACGCTGTTGCTCTACTGGTTTTTTCCGGCATCCTTACTGCTCGCCTCCCAGCTGTATTTCAGCTTTCACTTTGCAAAACACGCCGAGATCAAGCTGCTGCTGGCGTTTTATGCGTGGTGCTGCGTCGTGCTGCTGCTAAACTTTAGCCGCGCGCGGCTGGTTGACTCCTTCGGCTGGTTTGCCAGCACCTGCACGACGATCATTCTGTGCTTCTCGCTTCCGTATGCGTTTTCAAAGGACGGCGCGAAGCGCATCCTCACACTGCTTGCGGTAACGACTGTGCTATCGGTTACGCTACTGAGCGTGGTGAGCCTGATCGCGGTTTATGCCGGCGATCTCGCCGCCAAAGCGCCTTCTATTTTCGAGGGCATCGGCATCACATCGGGCAGGCTCGGCATCGACATCCATCCCAACAGGAGCGCGACGGGGCTTGCAGCCGCGGTCGTTCTAGTGGGATACCTGATGACGAAAACAACCCGAACGTGGCGGCGTATCGTTTGGGCGCTGTGTGGCCTTGTTTGCTTTGTTCCGCTTGCGCTCACCATCAGCCGTACGGCGATCATTGCCGCGGGAATCGGGCTTGGTTTTGAGGTTTTTCTTGCGCTGCAGGCGCTCCTGCAAAAGAAGATGCGCTTGATGCTGCGCTGGTTCTTAAGCGTGCTTGCCGCCTGTCTTGTCATCGTGGCGCTCTATCTGGGTGCGGGTGCGATCGGCCGGGCGAGCAATGCCATCCTCGCCCGCAATGAAGCGGCGATCGCAGCGGCAGCGACGCAAAGCGCCGATGTGCAGGAGCTGCAGGAGAGCAATGCCTCGCCCGAGAGCAGCGCTCCCCGGGTCGCCTCGCGTGATTTGTCCGATGCGGATAGCTTCAATGGCAGAACGGATATCTGGCTTGGCGTATGGAAGGGGCTTTTGGAAAACCCGAGAATCCTTGCGTACGGCACAGGGCCGCTGATGGCGGGAGAAGCGACGCAGCGTTATTTCCCTGCGGATATTACACCCGGCCTGTTTCACAACTCGCTGCTGGGCACGCTGGTATCCTTCGGAATTGTCGGCCTGCTGTTCGCGCTGGCGTTTCTCGCGCTGGTCTTCGTTGCAGCCTTCAGGTTCTCGTTTAGAGAACTGCTGAACGCGGAGACGCTCGCCGAGCGAATGCTGCCTGCCATGCTGCTCTTCACGCTGGCGGAGGGTATGATGGAGGATTTTCTCTTTGCATACACTTCGCTCAACATCATTTGGATCTGGTTTATGATCGCTGCGGGGTTCGTGCTGCGCATGGTTAAGCGGGAGCCGGAGCCGCTCAAGACTCTGTAACGCCATCCCACCCCTCTTTCCCTTCATGAGCGGGCTTAAGAATAGGCCCTCGCTCCAGAAAAGACCAACCGTTACAATGCAAAAAGCCCGCGGCAATCGATCTGCCGCGGGCTCTGTTTTTACGCTGCAAAGAAACTCAGTTCACCCAGTCCGCATCGTCCATGACGGGGATTGCCGCCGTGGTGCAGATGTCTATGACATACTCGCGCGCTGTCGTTGTGCGCGCAAGCTCCTTTTCGGTCAGCTCCGAATAGGAGCGGATCAAAGACGTGTCCGCCAGCGCAGGCACGACCTGATGCAGATACTTACCGTCGATGGAGCGGTAGAAGCAAAACAGCGGCATAAACGACGCACTCTGGAGCGTGGTGGTGCCATTGAGCGCTTTTTCAACCGTGAGCTGCACATAGAGGCCGTATTTGAGCGGGTCTACCTCTTTTTTGCCGGACATATTGGAGATAAAATTGCCCATCGAATACACGACAAGACCGGTATAGGGCGCGCCGTCGCGTTCGACGGTGACGTATTCGATGCTCTGCACCACGTGCGGATGCGAGCCGAGAATCACGTCCACGCCGGACTCCAGCAGCAGCACCGCCGACGCGCGCGTGCGCGAATTCGGCGCTTTCTTGTGCTCCTTGTCCCAGTGCGGATAGGCGATGATGAAGTCCGCCCCCGCGTCGCGCAGCGCTTTGATCTCCGCGACGAGCCGCTCCTGCTGCGAATACAGGCGGGTGACGGCGTACTCGGTTTGTTCGGTATTCATAAAGCGATCGTTTTTATTGATGATCTCGGTGGGCGCGATGAACCCAATCTTCACGCCCTTCACATCGACGATCAGCGGCGTGTCGCGCTCTTCGTTAGAGCGGGCGGTGCCGGTGTGGTAGATTCCCTTTTCGTCCAGCACATCCAGCGTGCGCAAGAGCCCCTCCATCTGCCGGTCCAGCGCATGATTGTTGCCGGTGCTTAAAAAGTCAAACCCGATATCTTTTAGGTTGTCGATCAGGGCATCCGGCGCGTTGAAGGTGTCCGCTCTCTCATCGGGGCGTTTTTTCACGGAATAGCCGGCTTCTTTTCCGGCGAGCGTGGTTTCGAGGTTGCCGCACATGAGATCGACCGAGCGGAACTGATTGGCAACGCCAAGAAAACTACGCGAAAAATCATACGTATCCGTCTCCTCGAGATACGCGCCGTTGATCTGCACCGCCATCATCATGATGTCCCCGATCGCGCCGATGGTCACGACGCTCGGGGTCGGTTCCGGCGTCGGGGTCGGCTCCGGCGTGGGCGCTTCCGTGGGGCGCGGGGTCATGCTGGCTGTTGGCGTGGCGGGCGAAGCTTCCGCGCTCTGCTGCGTCTGCTGCGCGCAGCCCGTGAGCGTGAAGCACAAAATCAGCATGAATGCCGAATAAATTCCGGATGAAAGTCTTTTCTTCATGTCAACTCCAATCGTTGTTTCAGGAAAGATGCGGGGAGTAACCGCGTCTTGCTTGCGTGCGCGGCGTACGCGCAGGTTTTTTGCGCTACACAGAAATTATAGTAAATTTCTCGGTGAAAAACAATTGCGCACAAAACATTTGCGCAACACTCCGCTTGATCAGCGCTCAAAATTGAAGGAACGCACCGCACGATTACCAACTTGAAAAGTGAAAGTTTTATTAAATTCGCTCGAATCGTCCACCCTAAGCGCACAATCGCTTTGACTTCACGGCGCGGCTTTGTGTATACTGAAAACATGTTTACGTTTATGAGAAAAATGAAGATCAACAGCCGAATGATCGCCGCAATCACCGTGTTGCTGATGCTGTGTTCGGGCGTTGTCCCCCTTTCCCTCGCCCGGGCGGAAACCGCTTCCACTGCGGACGGCAAGGCTGAAACGGTGACGCAGGATTGCACGATCACCTTGCCGGAAGAGCTATCTGGCAAGGAGTACCGCTTAACGGATGCGCTGGTGGAGAGCTACCAGAGCTTCAAGTCCGGGCAGTCTATCCAGGTCGGTCTGCCGCAGAACGCGCAGGGACTGTATCTGGAATGGTTCAGCCCTTCGCTTCGTTATACGGTGATCCAATATGACCAAAGCGGAGCTGCGTTGTCCGAGGCCGGCGCATCACCCTACCTCAACGCGTATTATCCGCTGCAAGCGGGGGCGGTGCGGGTGAGTGTTTCGTTTACCGGCAATGCCTCGCTCTCTACGCTTGCCGTATACGGCGCGGGGGAATTACCCGGGCATGTGCAGCGCTGGAATCAGCCCTCACAAGCGGATCTGCTCGTCATCGCGTCCACATCCAAAACCGCGCTGGACGAGTTTTTCGGCGTGATCGCAACCTATGCGTGCAATCACGATATCCCGACCGCGCTCGTGGTGATGTCCCCCAATACCCGCAGCGCGCAGCAGGAGCTGCTCAGCGCGCTCTGGCATGCGGGCTATGACCAGTATCCCTATTTCGGCGAATTCACAAGCGTAAACGACAAACTCTACGGCATGGTGAAAAACGAATGGGGCAGAAAACCGACGCTCACATTCATCACGAACTGCATTGCGCAGTATCAGCCCAAAGTGATCGTTACACATATCGACGACGAAAGCGCGCCGGAAGGCACGGCGCAGTTTACGGGTGAATATACGCTGCGCGCCGCGAAGGATGCTGATATCATGAAACTCTATTTTGCATCCGAAAGCGGCGGAACGAGGCTCTCTTATGATACCGCGCTCAACGGCTGCTCTGGCAAGACGGTTCTCGAGCTCGCGGCGGAGGCGTTTGCGCTCTGCCCCACCCGCCATGTGTATGAAACGGCGCTGATTCCGTCCTCTGCGTTTTTGCTCGCCGAGAGCGTTGTCGGAAAAGACGCCTCCGGGGACAACCTCTTTGAGAATATCGACACCGCAACGCTGCGCGCGTATGTAGACCCGACGCCAACGCCCGAACCAACGCCGGAGCCGACCGAGGTGCCCGTGGCCGAACCCACGCAAGAGCCTGCAGGAGAAGCTGCGGCTTCTCCTGCAGAGACGGATGGAACGCAGGGTAGTACCGGCGCGCAGAGCGCACCGCTGGAGATGGAGCAGCTCGCCTCGCTGGTGTTGCGCATCGGTATCGCCGCCGCCGGCGGCTTGCTCTCGTTGCTGTTGCTCTTTACGTATGGACTCAAGAAGCGTCGCCGCCGTGTGCGTGGCAGCGCGGTCGCGCTCTCGCTGCTTCCGCTGCTGCTGGGCTTGCTTGCAACCGGCGCGCTGATCTATTACGACAAACAGAAGGACGCGGAGGAAGCGCCCGCGACGACGCCTGCGCCGACTGCGACGGCGACCATAGCGCCGACGCCGACGCCTGAAATTACGCCGGAGCCCGAGCCGGAGCCGGAGGAGAAAGCCGCATCCGCAGACGACGCGTTTTATCGCCAGCCGGGCGACCCGGAGGAAGTGATCTTCGTGGATGAAGAGAACGGCCGCTGGGAATACCGCACGGACACGCTATCCATAGAGATCGACCGCGTGATCACGGACTATGTCAACCGAAGCGGAAGAACCTTCCCGCTGGTTTACTTCGTTGCGCATATCCGCATGCGGGAGATCGACCAGTTCCGCACGGTTCAGGCAGCGGACAATCGCAACGGGGCGGGCGCTATCAAGCCATGGGTGCTCGCGCGGCGCAACAAAGCTGTGCTCATGATCACGGGAGACAACCTGACCGAGAGCGATACGCAATATAAGAGCATTCTCATTCGCGACGGCAAGGTGTTCTTGGACAGCGCCAAGAGCGATATCATGGCGATGTATCCGGATATGACGATGCGCATCTTCTCGCCCAAGCAGGTCAACGCATCCGACCTGCTCATGGACGGCGTGCGCGAAGCGTTTTCCTTCGGCCCGACGATGATCCGCGATGGACAGCTCACAAGCGTCAATATCGACCAGACAGCGCGCATTGGCAACGAGACGAATCCGCGCACCGGCATCGGCATGATCGAGCCCGGCCACTTCGTTGCAATCGTTGTGGACGGACGGCAGAAGGACTACAGCTACGGCATGCGCCTCTCCGCTTTTGCCGAGCTGTTTGTCAAGGAAGGCTGCGTGGAGGCGTATAACCTCGATGGTGGCGTTTCCGCTTGCATGCTTTTCATGGGCGAGCAGCTCAACCGCCACGGCAACAAGCGCGTGGGCACCATTGAGGACACCTATCAGCGCAGAATCCCCGACGGGCTCGTCTGGGGGTATTCGGACACGGTGCCGAGCGAGCAAGACCCGATCTATCACCGCGGCGAAGGTTGATCCAGCAAACAAAAGAACGGCTTGCAGCGATATGCGAGCCGTTTTTGTTTTCAAGGCGAAAAAGACAATCGCGGCAGCAACGTTTTCCCACAAGCAAGCCTTCGCTCACATGCAGAACGCTGCATCCCTTCTTGCAAGGTTGCTCAGAATGCCGTATAATATGTATGGAACAATTGGAGCGCCGCTTCAGTATGCTTCGTTGCGCTCTCAAGCGTGATGCCTTTCCAGCTTGCGCGCATCTACAGGTCATGAACGGAGGAATTTTCGATGATATTCCGAAATGCGCTGGTATACGGCTCCGACTTTCACTTCCACGAAGGCGGTTTTTCGGTGGAAGACGGTCGTTTTTCGCGTGTGCTCGCCGTCCAAAAGGACGATGGAATCGACCTTGGCGGCGCGTATGTCGTGCCCGGGCTGATCGACGTGCACAACCACGGAAACTCCGGCAAAGATTTTTCGGACGGGGATGATGCAGGCTTAAGAACCATCGCCCGATATCTCGCGAAAAAAGGAATCACCTCCTTTGCGCCCGCCTCCCTAACGCTGCCGGAGGAGCAGCTGCGCGCGGCTTATGAAGCAGCCGCCCGCTTTGCAGCGGAAGCGCCCGCAGGCTGCGCCGTGCTGCGCGGGATTCACATGGAAGGCCCGTTTTTCTCGGAAAAGAAGAAGGGCGCGCAAAACGGCGCCTATCTGCAAAACCCGGACTACGAGATGTTCCTGCGGCTCAACGCAGCGGCGCGCGGTTTGATTAAAATAGCGGATGTCGCGCCGGAGCTGCCGGGCGCGCTGGATTATATCGAGCAGGTCAGCAAGATCTGCCGGGTGTCGATTGCGCATACAAGCGCAGACTATGAGCAGGCGAAAGCTGCGATCCGGGCGGGCGCGCGCCATATCACGCATCTTTACAATGCCATGCCGCCCTTTCTGCACCGTGCACCCGGCGTGGTCGGCGCGGCGGCGGAGGCTCCCGGCGTCCTGGCCGAGCTGATCTGCGATGGGCAGCACGTCCACGAGAGCGTCGTTCGCGCAACGCTTGCCATGTTTGGCGCGGATCGGCTTTGCCTCGTGAGCGATGCGCTCTCCTGCTGCGGCATGCCGCGCGGCGAATATGCGCTCGGCGGGCAGAGGATCGTGCTCGACGGAACGGTGGCGCGACTTGCGGACGCGCCGGATACGCTGGCAGGCTCCGCCAACAATCTCTTTGGTATCTTCCGGCTTGCGCTGTCCTTCGGCATCTCAGCCGAGGACGCGGTGCGCATGGCGAGCGAAACGCCCGCCCGTGCGCTGGGCGTGGAAGACGAGGTCGGCACGATTGCAGACGGCAAGCGCGCGGATTTCCTTGTGCTGGCTGCGGATTTTTCGCTGACGCGCGTCTTCCTTGCCGGCAGCGAGATTGAGAAGGACTGAGCGAACGCACCGTTTCCGGATGCAGGCGGGCGATGCGGGTTCCGGTTCGCCGTTCGGCCGGAGCAGACGGGCATTTTCAACGCGATGCACGAAAACGCAATTCGTTTCAACCCGATATCACCATAGCGTTTTTCTGATTTTGAACCCGACGAGCAAGGAACAACCAATATATGAACATCATCGTTACCGAAACCTTCGAGCAAACTTGTGCGCGCGCGGCAGGCATGATCGCAAGCGTGATCCGCCATAAGCCGGACGCGCGGCTGGGCCTCGCCACGGGCAGCACCGCGCAGGGGGTTTATCCCCATCTCATCGCGGCATATCGGGCCGGAGCGCTCGACTTTTCGCGCGTGAGCACCATCAATCTCGACGAGTATGTGGGATTGTCGCCGGATCATCCGCAGAGCTACCATAGGTTTATGGATGAAAACCTGTTTGACCACATCAATATCGACAGGAGGAACACCGTCGTTGCCAAGGGCACGGGGGACATCGAGGAGAACGTAAAGGCGTTTCGCGAGGCGTTGGCGGAAAAGCCCATCGACGTGCAGCTGCTGGGCATCGGTGTAGACGGGCACGTTGGTTTCAACGAGCCGGGCGAGGTGCTCTTTGATGGCGCGCATGTTGCGGAGCTGGACGAGAGCACGATCGACGCGAACGCCCGCTTTTTTCTCTCGCGGGACGAGGTGCCGACCAGAGCCATCTCCATGGGCATGGGCGACATATTGCGCGCAAAAAAGCTGATTTTGCTCGCAACGGGCGAGAGCAAGGCTGCTGCGATGAAGGGGCTGCTGCTCAACGAGGAGCTAAACGTGCAAAACCCCGCGACGCTGGTGAAAACGCACCCCGATGCGACGGTGATCATCGACCGCGCGCTGGCGGAGGATATCGGGTATCAAGGGTAGAGATTGCGCTTATCAGCGTGATGCGAGCGGACATAAACAGCCCCGCGGCTTCGCCGCGGGGCTGTGCTGTTTTGCGTTTGTTCGTTTACATGGACCAGATCTTGGGGCTGGAGGCGGAGACGGCGAGCGCGCCTGCTTGCAGCGCGGCGATGACATCCTCTTTCTCGTGGATGAACCCGCCCGCGATGATGGGGATTTCGATGCGCGCTTGCAGCTGCGCGATCACCTTTGGCAACAACCCCGGCAAAATCTCTACAAAATCTGGCTTGCTCTGCGCAATCTGCTGCTCAAAGCTGGCAAGCGATCTGGAATCGAGCATAAACCCGCGCTGTACCGCTGCCAGCCCAATCTGCTTCGCCCGCTTGATGAGCGCGCCGCGCGTGCTGATGATGCCCGCGGCTCCGGTCATGCGCGAGATCGCGTCCACGGCAATCTCCTTGCTGGAAAACCCCTCGATGAGATCGAGATGGATTACGCAGAGCTTGCCGCTTTCGTGTACGCGACCGGTGAGATCGCCGATGTCGAGCAGGTTTCCCATGAGCAGGAAGATAACGCGACAGTCGGACTCGAGCGCGAGGAGGAGCTCCTCCTCGTTTCCGACGGCCGCGATAACCGGATTATTCTGGAGCTGCTCGAGCAGCTGCTGTGCACCGTGTTCCAAAGCGGGAGACCTGCCTTTCCGTTTGATATTAGCATATTGAACTTCGACAAAAAGCGCAAGCAAACTGCGGAAAAATCGCAGTAAAATTGAAAAATGAGGTTTGACAGGCAGCGATATTCGGGATATGATAATCGTGTACCAAAGTTCCACTGAGATTTGGAGTTCGGAGCGGCGCACGACTTGTTTTGCGTATGCTCCTTTTTTCATGCCCGCGCGGAGAAAAGAGCAGGGAAAGCGGCGGAGCGGTACAGTCTGTATAACGATAGCTGTTTCAATTTTCACAAGAACGGATCACACAGGAGGAGAATGACTTATGGCAGAGACCAGACCGTATATCCCTTGGGACATGATCGAAGGCTTCATGATCGACACGTTTGTCGCCTACGGCGTGCCGCTGGAGGACGCGAAAATCTGCACGGACGTGCTGCTCGAGAGCGACCGCCGCGGCATCGAAAGCCACGGCTGCAACCGCTTCAAACCCATCTACCTCGACCGCATCGAGCAGGGCATCCTCTATCCTGTCACCGAATATGAAGTCGTGAAAGAGACGCCGACCACGCTGGTGGTGGACGCGCACGACGGCATGGGCATGGTGGCAAGCTACAAGGCGATGAAGACCATTCTCGAAAAGGCGAAGAAAAACGGCATGGCGATGGCAGCCATCCGCAACAGCTCGCACTATGGCATCGCGGGATACTGGACCAGCATGGCGGTGAACGAAGGTATGATCGGCATCACCGGCACCAACGCGCGCCCCAGCATCGCCCCGACCTTTGGCGTGGAGAACATGCTCGGCACCAACCCGCTCACCTTCGGTCTGCCCACGGATGAGGACTTCCCCTTCACGCTGGACTGCGCCACGAGCATCAGCCAGCGCGGCAAGATCGAATACTACGCGCGCACCGGTCAGGACACGCCCGCGGGCATGGTCATCGGCCGCGACGGCAGCGCCATGACGGACAGCCCGGCGATTCTCAAGGGTCTCACCGACGGCAGCGCGGCGCTAGCCCCCTTGGGCGGCATCGGCGAAGAGCTCGCAGGCTACAAAGGCTATGGCTATGCAACCGTCGTGGAGATTCTCTCCGCGGCCCTGCAGGCGGGCAGCTTTCTCAAGATGTGCGTCGACCGCGACGAAAACGGCAACAAGAAGCCGTATCAGCTGGGACATTTCTTCATCGTCATCGATCCCGAAGCGTTCTGCGGGCTTGAGACGTTCAAAAAGATCGCAGGCGAGATCCTGCGCGAGCTGCGCGCCTCCGAAAAAGCGCCGGGGCAGGAGCGCATCTACACCGCAGGCGAAAAAGAGCATGACGTATGGCTGGATCGCAAGGACAAGGGCGTGCCCGTCGGCGAAGCGGTGCAGAAGGAGTTTATGTCCATCCGCGATAAAAAGAACCTGTCCTATCAATTCCCATTTGAACAGTAAGGCTTTCAGCACGTAAGGAGAAAATCAGTATGGATTACGCAAAAGAGTCCCTCCGCCTGCACAAAGAGTGGAAGGGCAAAATCGAAGTAAACGCCACCGTTCCCGTCGCCACGCGCGAAGACCTATCACTGGCGTATACGCCGGGCGTGGCGCAGCCGTGCCTCGAAATCGAGAAGGACATCAGCCTCAGCTACGAACTCACCCGCCGCTGGAACCTCTGCGCGGTGGTGACGGACGGAACAGCGGTCCTCGGCCTCGGCGACATCGGCCCGGCGGCGGCGCTGCCGGTGATGGAGGGTAAGGCCGCCATCTTCTCGGAGTTCGCCGGCATCAACGCTGTACCCATCTGCCTGGACACGAAGGACGCCGACGCTATCGTGGACACGGTGCGGTACCTAGCGCCGAGCTTTGGCGGAATAAACCTCGAGGACATCTCTGCGCCGCGCTGCTTCGAGATCGAGCGGCGTCTTACCGAGGAGCTCGACATCCCCGTCTTCCACGACGATCAGCACGGAACGGCGATCGTGGTTCTCGCGGGGCTCATGAACGCGCTCAAGGTGACGGGTAAGGATCGCGGCGTGCGGATAGCGATATCGGGCGCCGGAGCCGCCGGCCTCGCGATCGCGCACCTGCTGGCCGCGTACGGGTTCACGAACTTCCGCATCGCCAACAGCAAGGGCATCCTGTCGGCCGACCAACCGGACCTGAACGACGATCAGCGCGAGGTCCTCGACCTGAGTACCGCTGCCGGCGTGTGGGGCGGTGGGGTGAACCTGCTCGACGGCGCCGACGTGTTCATCGGTGTCTCGCGGGCCGGCCTCTTCGGCGCCGAGGACGTTCGGCGGATGAACTCCGACCCCATCATCTTCGCGTTGGCGAACCCCGTACCGGAGATCATGCCTGATGAGGCGCGCCGGGGCGGGGCCGCCGTGATCGCCACCGGGAGATCCGACTTCCCCAACCAGATCAACAACGCGCTCGTGTTCCCGGGGCTGTTCAGGGGCCTGCTCGATGGACGGGTACCCCGGGTCACCACCGCGGCCAAGATCGCCGCCGCCGAAGCGCTAGCATCGCTGATCGACGCGCCGACGGCGGACTACATCATCCCGTCGATCTTCGATGAGCGGGTCGTTCCCGCCGTTGCGCGGGCCATCCGCGGGGTAGAGGTCGCGTCATGACGCCGTCGGTGAAGCGATGAGCCCGGTCACGTCGGCAGACATCGCCCGGACGGTACGCGAGGCGATACCGCGCGCCGCGTCGTCGCTGCGCCCTGATGTGCTGGCGGCGCTCCGGGCAGCGGCCGGGGCCGAACTCTCGCCCACGGGCCGAGCGGTGTTGCGGCAGCTGGTGGCCAACGCTGAGATCGCGGTTGCAGATGGCGTGCCGCTCTGCCAGGACACCGGTACCGTCTGGGTCTGGATAGAGGTCGGGTCCGGTAGCGGCATCACGGGTGACGTGCAGGCCGACGTGGATGCAGCGGTCCGCGATGCCTATCAGGAGTACGGGCTCCGCATGAGCACGGTGCGCGATGCGCTGCTGGACCGGACGAACACCGGCGACAACACGCCCGCGTCGGTCACCGTGAGCTTCCGTCCGGGTACCGGTGCCACCGTTCACGTGATGCTCAAGGGCGGTGGCTCGGATAACGCAAGCGCGTTGACGATGCTCGACCCGTCCGCGGGTTTCGAGGGGGTCACGCGGTTCGTGCTTGAGGCCGTGTCGGTCCGTGGCGCGGGCGCGTGTCCTCCGCTGGTCGTCGGGGTCGGCGTCGGAGGAACGTTCGACTCGGTCGCATTGCTCGCCAAGAAGGCGCTGATGGAGCCGCTCGACGCAGCCACCGCCCCCGGCATCGCCGAGTTCCAGAGCGACCTTCTCGCTGCCATCAACGGCCTGGGCATCGGACCTGCCGGGCTGGGCGGTCTGACCACGGCACTCGGTGTCCGTGTGCGCACGGCGCCGTCCCACATCGCGTCACTTCCCGTGGCGGTCAACCTCGGCTGCTCGGCGATGCGCAGCGTGACCGTGGAGCTGGGGTAGATGGCCGCCAATCCGGTGACCGCTCCCGTGGCCCGCGTGCGGGCGACCTACGGCGCGGTCTTCCAGAACCGCCGGTTCCGCGCCCTGTGGGCGAGTCAGCTCGTGAGCGGCATCGGCGACTGGCTCGTCATCGGCCTGCTCATCCCGCTGGTGACAACGCTCTCCGGCGGCTCTGCGTTCGCGGTCGCGGGCATCATGATCGCCAAGATCATCCCATCGCTGATCTTCTCGTCCTTCATCGGGGTGTTCGTCGACCGGTTCGACCGCAGGCGTCTGATGATCGCGTGCGACATCGCCCGGGCGCTGCTGACCCTGATTCTGCTCTTCACCAACAGCCTGGCGCTCATCTACCTCACGGTCCTGCTCATGGAAATCGCGTCGCTGTTCTTCTCGCCGGCCCGCAACGCGCTCATACCGCGGCTGGTGGCTCCCGAGGAAGTGACCATCGCCAACGGGCTCGCGTACACCACCCAGCAGGGCAGCATGCTCATCGGTCTCACGATGTCCGGCGCGATCCTCGCCGGATTCGAGGCGATCGTGCGGTGGGTCCTCGAGAGCGGCTTCCCGCTCGTGGATGTGCTCGCCGGCGTGTTCGCACCCGCGCTGCTGGGCCCCCGCGCCGGCGTGGTGCTCAACAGCGGGACGTTCATCGTCTCCGCGCTGCTGCTGTGGAGCATCCGCATGGACGTCCGGCCCGAGCGCGAGATAGGGAAGCTCGACCTGACGCTCCTGGGACGCGACGCCCTGGATGCCTTCCGCTTCCTCAAACAGCACCAGGAACTCAAGGGCCTCCTCAGCACCATCGGGCTGGCGCTTCTGGGCGGAGGAGCGGTCATCTCGGTCGGCCTCGTGTACGTGCAGCAGAACCTCACGGGAGGCCTGCCGATCCTCGATCAGTTCGGGGCGATCCAGCGCCTCATCGCGGCGCCGCAGACCTTCGTGCTGGTCGTGCTCGCGCTCGGCATGGTGACGGGCGCCGTGGTCGTTCCCCGTCTGGCGCGCGTGCTCTCCCTCCAGATGCTCTTCCTCGGCGCGGTCGCCACCTTCGGCGTGACGATGATGATATTCGCGAGCTCGAGTTCGTACCTGGTGGCCATGCTCTTCGGCTTCATCGCCGGCTTCTGCATCGCGTGCCTGACGGTGGCGGGCAACACCTACGTGGTGCGTACCGTGGCCGACGAGATCCGCGGCCGCGTCTTCACCGCGATGGAGTCCGTGATCCGCGTGGCGCTCCTGGTCTCGATGGTCGTGGTCGCCCCACTCGGCGACCTGCTCGCGGCGCTCGTGCGCGCTCTCACCGGCGAGGGTGTGACCTCGTGGTTCTCGGGCCCGCGGATCACCCTTCAACTGGCGTCGCTCATCGTCATGGCTGCGGCGTACTATGCCTACAGGACGCTCGACTTGCGCGCCGCGCCGGAGGAAGCCGATGCCTGAGCCCATGGCAATCAC
The DNA here is from genome assembly GCA_003486785.1 of Clostridiales bacterium. Taxonomy (GTDB): domain Bacteria; phylum Bacillota; class Clostridia; order Christensenellales; family CAG-138; genus UBA7703. Next base: position 17,789 of record DNFZ01000244.1, read on the forward strand.
ACTGCCGCGTGATGTGGGCATGATGCGGGGTCTGCCGGCGGGTACCGCGGTGTCGCTGTCGGGTCCCGTCTTCACGGCGCGCGACGCCACGCACGCGCGGCTTGTCGCCGAGCTCGAGCGCGAGGGCGTCCTTCCACACGGCCTCGCGGGCCAGGTGCTCTTCTACGCGGGCCCGACGCCCGCCCGGGCCGGCGGCCGGCCGGTCGGCGCCGTCGGACCCACCACGTCACGCCGGATGGACGCGTGGACGCCCCGGCTCCTGTCGGCGGGGATCGCGGCCACGCTCGGCAAGGGACCGCGCGGTGACGACGTTCGCCGCGCGTGTGCCGAGCACGGTGCCGTCTACCTCACGGCGGTCGGTGGAGCGGCGGCCCTGCTCGGGCAGCGGGTCGTCTCGGCCGAGATCGTCGCGTACCCGGAACTCGGCACGGAGGCGTTGCGCCGTCTGGAGCTCTTGGACTTCCCCGCGTGGATCGCCATCGACGCGCAGGGCCGGGACCTGTTCGCCGAGGCCCGCCGGGCGTGGTCTTCGGGAGGTGCGCTGCGATGAGGGGCGTGTTCATCACATTCGAGGGCGGCGAGGGATCGGGCAAGTCCACGCAGATCAGGCTGCTCGCCGAGCGGCTCCGTGTAGCCGGCAGCGAGGTGCGCACGTTCCGCGAGCCGGGGGGCGTGGAGCCGGGGGACACCGGCGAGCGCATCCGGGACATCCTGCTCGATCCTGCCCACTACGGGCTGGACGTGCGGGCCGAACTGCTGCTGTACGAAGCGAGTCGCGCGCAGCTCGTAGCGGCGCACTACCGGCCCGCCCTTGAGGCGGGTGCCATCGTGCTCTGCGACCGCTACGCGGACTCCAGCGTGGCCTACCAGGGCTACGCACGGGCGATCCTGCCCGTGGAGGAGGTGCGCGAGCTCAATCGCATCGCCACCGGCGGTCTCGTGCCCGATCTCACGCTGTTGCTCGACGTGGATGTGGCCGACGGCCTGGAGCAGGCGAGAGCCAAGGGCGCCGACCGGCTGGAGATGGAGGGGCCGGAGTTCCACCAGCGCGTGCGCGAGGGGTACCTCGCCATGGCCGCCGCGGAACCGGAACGCTTCAGGATCGTGCACCGCGGTTCGGTGGCGTCGGTGGCTGCCGAAGTCTGGTCGCACGTCGAGGCGCTGCTCGCCGAGCGGGGACGGGTGTGACGGTGTGACCGGGTGCGTGTGGGACGACCTGGTGGGTCAGACCAAGGCCACTGGCTACCTCCGGCGGGCCGCCACCTCAGGTGCGGTGTCGCACGCATACCTGTTCGTCGGCCCGACGGGAGTGGGCAAGAGCACGGCGGCCCGCGCGCTCGCGTGCGCACTGCTCTGTGACGACGGTGGGTGCGGGTCGTGTCCGGTGTGCCGGCGTATCCGATCCGCCACGCACCCGGACCTGCACCTGTTCGAGCCCGAGGGCGTTGCCGGCTACGTCATCGACCAGGTGCGTGACCTGATCAGAGACATCGGCATGAAGCCCATCGAGGCCCGCTACAAGGTCTACATCCTGCGCGACGCGGGACGGCTCCAGGGCGCGGCCGCCAACGCGTTCCTCAAGACGCTCGAGGAGCCGCCGGGCGACGTCCTGATCGTGCTGCTGGCCAACGACTTCGAGGACGTGCTCGCCACGATCGCCTCGCGCTGCCACGTGGTGCGGTTTGCGCCGGTGCCCGCCGGGACCGCCCGTGCGCTGGTGGTGGAGCGGACCGGCGCGAGTGATGCCGAGGCGCGTGCGGCGCTGGCAGCCACCGACGGTGTGATCCCGCACGCGATCGAGTTCCTCGCATCCCCGGGGCGGCGTAACGTGCGTGCAGCGATCATCGGGACGCTCAAGCGCCTCAGCGTGATGGACGCCCACGATGTGTTGCAGGCGGCGCGAAGCTTGCTATCTGAGGTCAAGGCTCCCGTGGAGGAGGTGCGGGCGATGCGCGCGGGGGAGCTCGAGACCGCCCGTGAGTTCCTGAGCCGGGGCGCGGTCTCGGAGATCGAGAAGCGGCAGAAGCGCGAGCTCACGGCACGCGAGCGCGACGGGATCACCGAGATCATGAGCGTGACGGAGAGCTGGCTTCGGGACTGCCTCGTGCTGGCCAAGGGAGCGCCGGAGCTCGTGGACAACGCGGACGCCGCGGACGCCACCGCCGAGGTGGCTGCAGGGCTGAGTGTGCCCGCCGCGCTCAGGGCGCTTCAGGCCGTTCGCACCGCACGGGAACGCATCGCCTATAATGTGAGTCCCCAGCTGGCCGTGGAGGCCATGCTGTTCGACATACAGGAGGTACTCAAGTGCCCACGATAGTGGGAGTGAAGCTACGCTACGCCGGCAAGGTCCTGTGGTTCGACCCGGCCGGCTCGGATCCGGAGCCAGGCGATCACGTCATCGTATCGACCGAGCGCGGGCAGGAGTACGGCGAGATCGTCACGCCCGCCCGCGAGGTGACGGACGATGAGTTGCAGGCACCCCTCAAGCCGGTGCTGCGCGTCGCTGACGAGTCCGATCGCGCGCGGTTCCAGACGATGTGCGAGCGCGAGCGCATCGAGATGGAGCGCTTCCGGGCGCTCGTGAAAGAGCGCGGGCTGGACATGAAGCCGATCGGCGTCGAGCACCTCTTCGACGACTCCAAGATCGTCTTCTACTTCGCCGCCGAGGAACGCATCGACTTCCGGGATCTCGTGCGCGACCTTGCCGCCGAGTTCCACAATCGCATCGACATGCGACAGGTGGGCGTGCGCGACGAGGCACGCATGATCGGTGGTCTGGGCCACTGCGGCCAGCAGCTGTGTTGCGTACGGTTCCCCGGGGAGTTCCAGCCGGTCTCGATCCGCATGGCCAAGGAGCAGGATCTGCCGCTCAATCCGTTGAAAATCAGCGGGCTGTGTGGCAGACTCATGTGCTGT
>DNFZ01000228.1 GCA_003486785.1 Clostridiales bacterium
GCGTTTTCGCGGCGCACCGGATTCGTCCCACCCGCGAATGCGATAGTAGACGGGTAGCATCTTATCCAGCGAGACGACAGTCTTGGGATTACTCGTATCCTGTGGTGTTTTGGTCAGGCGATCCGGCAGGGAATCGTCCTTACCCGTCAACCCTTCGCGGAAGTTATAGAGCCGTTCCATATTATAGCCGCGCTCGCCAAGGCGAACGAAGGAGCCCGTATAAAACGGCAGCCCGGTAATAAGCCGGAGCGTCTCCGCATGCGGAAAGAGGTAGACGGTGTTAAAGCGCAAAATCGGCAGCATCCAAAGAAGCGCGCGTACGCCATAGCCCAAATGCGTCGCGATCTTGCCGATCGCGCGGGTCACACGATGATGGGGCCCTAGCTTGAATAAAATCGCCGGAACGAACGACTGCGCGGAGAAGAGGCAGAAGCCGGCGGCGGAGATCGCCTCCAGCGCATTCTGGAAAAACGCGGCAAATGCGGGCTTGGCCGAGGTGGAAAGCGCGTCCATCGAGAGTACGCCAACAGACTCTAAAAGCGCGAGATACCCGCCGTTGAGATGGCAACCGCCGCGGTTGCTCGTGGCATAGCCAATCCCCATGCCGACGGAACGGCGCGGCTCATAGCTCGCCAGCTCCAGCCCCTTGCTGTGCATGGCGTATTCTGTTCCACCATATGTTTCGCTCAGCCATTTCGTGCCGTTGGCAAGGTCGCTGTATTTCCCCTCGCGCACTGCGATTTTCTCTACGATCTTTGACAGGTTGTCTGCGTTACCAAACGACACGTCAAAGTCCGCGACGCCGTTTTCCTTGAGCTCCATGGCAAACGCGAGCGTGGAGGCGAGCGAAATGGTGTCCAACCCCAACAGGTCGCATTGATAGTTGAGACGAAGAAGGCTCTCCATGTCGGAGCTATCGATATTCGGGCCAAAGAAGCCGCAGGTTTCGTATTCCGGCCCTTTAACGTCCTTACCGTCCACCGCAACGCGCCGCTCGCAGCGGATAGGGCAGGAGATGCAGGAGCTGTTGCGCAGAAGCCGCGTGTCTGCGAGCGTCTCGCCGCTGACTGCGTTCGCATCTTTGAAGTGCCCGTACTTGAAGTTGTGCGTGGGCAGGGCGTTGGTGGCGTTGGCCTTGCTGACCAATCCTGCGCTGCCGTAGGAAGGCAAAGACTCGCCCGTCATCGGGTGATCGCGCAAAAACCTGACCCATTTGCTCACGTACTTTGAAAACTTCTTTTTGTTATAAATCTCCGGCCGCTGTGTGCCGTATGCGACGATGGCCTTGATCTTCTTGGCGCCAAGCACCGCGCCCGCGCCGCACCGGCCTGCCACGCGCTCACCGGAGACGGCGGCGGCATAGCGCACAAGATGTTCACCCGCAGTACCGATGACGAGCTTGCCGTAGATCTTCGGAAACGCGTGCTGCGCTTCTTCCGTATTCTTGCCCCAGAGATCACCCGCGTCTGTGAATGTGATTTCTTTGTCGATGATCGAGATGACGCAGGGCACGTCGCTCTGTCCGCGTAAAATGATGCCGTCGTAGCCCGCGCGCTTGAGAAGCACGCCGAAATGGCCGCCGCAATTACTGCTGGCGATGCCGCCAGTGAGCACGTTTTTAAACGTCATGTTAAAGCGGCTCGAGCAGGGCGCGCCTGTTCCGGTTGCGGGGCTGGTGTTGATGATTACCACCGCATCCGGCCCGAGCGGATCGACGCCGGCGGGGGTGAGGTCGTAGAGGAGCCTTGCGCCGAGCATTTTTCCGCCGATGTACTTTTTATACAACGTCTCGCCGATTTCATAGCGCGTGCTTGTGCGCGTGTTAAGATCAATGATCGCGTAAACAGGCGTTCTCATACGCGCACCTCCGAAAGATGAATGGCACCGACGGGGCAGTTTTCTTCGCAAAGCCCGCAGGAGACGCACTTATTGGGCTGATAGAGCTCGGCGAACACATGGATATCGCCATGAAACGCAGGAAGCGAGATTTGAAGCGCTTCCGCGCGGCACCACGTCACGCAGATGCCGCATGCGCTGCAGGCCTTCGTGTCCACGACGGGCTTTTGCCATTGCGCGCGCGGAACACTCCTGCAAAGATTGCCGTGTCCGTCCAGAATCGCACTCTTTGGGCAGATGCGCCCGCATACGCCGCAGGAAACACAGCGTCGGATATTCACCGTGTGCCGCTCTTTTGCGACACCGTCGATGGCGAGCACGGGACACTGCTTTGCGCAGGCCGTGCAGCCGTTGCAGTCGCCTGTGATGAAATAAGGCATAGCCGATCTCCTTTGATCTGCGATTTGTGATGTTTTGATTTGGCTGACTTGACTGTAACACAAAAACGGACGATTCGCAATCCGGCGAAAAATCAAGCCCCGCGCATGGCGGGGCATAGGTTCAGCGGACGGGGAAGCGCTTCTCGTTTTCTTTGAGGTCAAAGCCGAGTGTTCCGCCGGGGTTCATGATGTTGTCCAGGTCAAAGTGGTTCTTCAGCGTGCGCAGCACGTCATATTCGTTTCTGCCCAGCGAGCCTTCCAGCCACGGCGCAAACATCTTGCCAATGCCGTGGTGATGGCTCATAGCGGCGCCAGACTGCTGGATCGCTGAAAGAATGCCCGCGTGATACTGCCGGAACGCCTCCGGATCACTTTCCCTGATGATGAAGATAAAGTAGAGGTTTGCGCCCTGCGGATAGACATGGGACATATGCGTCATGCAGATCGTATCCGGGCGGGACTTGCAATAGGCGCGCACATCTCTGTGTACCCTGGCCATGTTGCTCCAGTTGACGGAGCACTCCATCGTGTCGGTGACGATGCCGAAATCCTGCAAGGTGTCGCGCATATAGGGGTCGTTGAAGCGGCCTTTTTCCCAGCTGCGCGTGACGTAACCCGTCAGGCTCATGCCGCCTAATCTGCGCGCCACGCGGTGTACGTTCTTCGCGGCATTGCGCGAAAAACCGTTTTCGCCGTTGGTGAAGCCTAAAAAGAGGCACATCTCATTCTCTTTGAAGTTGCGAAATTTAAAGAGATACTTGAGCGGAGAGTCCATCACACCGTATAGATGCAGCATCACGCTGGTCTCCTCGGGGTCGGAAAGCCGGAAGACAGAGGGATAGCCTGACTCGCTTTGCATGATCTCGCGTGCAGCGGCCTGCGCCGTCTCCCAGTCTTTGAACATATAGGAAAAACGGCGGATTGTCTTTGGCATATGCCGAAACACCTTGAGCGTGACATGCGTCAGCACGCCGTAGGTGCCTTCGCTGCCCATGAGAATCTGGCCAAGATCGCTGCCGGTTGCTTTGCGCGGGTAGCTGTCGGTCTTGATGTTCCCAATGGGGGTTGCGTATTCCTGCGCCATTACCAGATCGGAAATGCAGCCGTAATAGGTCGAGTTCTGTCCCGCGCCGCGAGTAACCACCCAGCCGCCGACGGAGCTGTATTCAAAGCTCTGCGGAAAATGGCCGCAGGTATAGGCGCGCTTTGCGCCAAAGAGCGCTTTCGCGTTGTTGAGCGTCTCCTCAAGCTTCGGCCCGCTCATGCCCGCCTCGACGGTGATTGTCTGGTCGACCTCGTTGAACGCGATGACCTTGTTGAAGCGCAGCCTGAGATCCAGCGAGATGCCGCCCTTGACGCACTCAACCCCGCGGGTGACGGAAGAACCGCCGCCGTAAACATAGACCGGGATTTTGCGTTCTGCGCAATAGGCGACGATCTCTTCAATTTGCTCTTTCGTGTCGGGATACAGCACCGCGTCCGGCACGTTTTCGACGATTTTGTTCCGCAGGCGCAGCACGTCATACATCGTTTTGCCGTATGCGACCGAGAGACGCGCATAGTCGTCGGTGCGGACAAACTCGCTCCCAACGATTTCAGCAAACGACTGAAGATCTCGTTCGCTCAAATGAATTGGCAGCTGGAAGGAGACCGTGTCGAATCCGATATCCTCCTGATAGACGCGAAAATCCTCGTCCGTCAGATGAAACTTCTCCTTCATGAGCCGAAAGAGGGATTCTCTCGGCGCCTTGATCTCGAGCGGCGCGCCCCACTTGAAGATAGAACGATAGCTGTCTTTTGGAAATTCGCCGCTTACCCAGTTGGGTTCAAAGCCCTTATACGGATGAGACATGGTAATCCGCTCCTTTCGATCGTAAGAAAGTTAATATTGCAATAGAAGTCAACAAAAGCAGCTAAGTGAATAGAGCCAATTGAGTCAATAAGGATTTACAAGCCGGTCGCTCGTGCAGATGATGTTGACGCCCGTGCCGCAGATGTTTTCCGCGATGATATCTCCAATTTTGACGCGTTGATCGACGATCACCTGGCCGAGCGCCTTTGCGACATCGATGAGTTTTCCTTTCTCGATCTCGCCGTCCGTGCGGACACTGACCACAGGGGAGTCGGGAAACGCAGTCCTGACGCTGGTTGTGAGCGAGCGCATCGGGTGCGTCAGCTCTGCGGCGGTATAAGCTTCGCCACGCTTACACTTTTGTCCGCTGTAAACAATGCCGCTCCCGGTCTGCGTGCAGCGGATGCGGCAGCCGTTGGGGCAGACGATGCAGACGATTTCAGTTGTCGTGTTATCTTGTCTATTTGTCATTTGTGATTTCCTCCAGATGAAAGCGCAGGGGTTCGGTACCGTTGAGCTGCTCCGCGGAGAATGTGAGCGCCAGGCGTTCCATCTCCGGCGGGCGCAAATGCGCAAACTTTTTTGTCACCAGGGTATTTCCGCCCTTGGTGATGGTCAGCGTCGCGTTGTCCATGTCCCTCGCGGAGCGAAAGAAGAAGATGCGCTCCGTTTCCGCCGCGTTGCGGCAGATGCGCTGCGGCACGACATAGAGCAGCGTATGGTCGCACTCCACGGGCACGAGCCCGCGCGCGCAGTTGAGAGGGTCAGCTGCGGCTTTGCCTGCGATCTCGCCGCTTTCGGAGACATAGTCCACAAGATCGTTGACGTGCAGTGCGTTTCCGCAGGCAAACACGCCGCGAAGCAGCGTCTCGTTTCGCTCGTCCACCACCGCACCCTTGGTTTTTGAATCGAGCGGCACGCCGATGGACTCCGCAAGCTCGTTTTCGGGGATCAACCCCACAGAAAGGATCAATGCATCGCATGGAATGATCTCTTCGGTTCCCGCGATGGGGCACATGCAGGCATCAACGCTCGCGATTTCCACCGCGCTGAGCCGCGCGTCGCCGATGACGCGGGTAACGGTTTTGCTCGTGTGCAGCGGAATCTCGAAATCCCACAAACACTGGCTGACATTTCGCGTCAGTCCGCTCGGCGTGGGTTTTGCCTCGTAGACACCGACGACCTCCGCGCCTTCAAGCGTGAGCCTGCGCGCCATGATGAGACCGATATCCCCGCTGCCGAGGATGACACAGCGTCTAGTCGGCAGTTTGCCGAGGATATTGGTGTAATACTGCGCTGTTCCCGCGGTGAATACGCCCGCACAATGCCGACCGTGCACGCCGATCTGGCGGGAGGTGCGCTCCCGGCAGCCGGTTGCGAGAACAAGCGCGCGTGTGCGAACCTGCTGCATCCCTTCGCGCGTGATCACGGTGAGGATGCTCTCATTTTGCTCGCGCCGGATTTCGCTGACAAACGAGAGCGTCCATGTCGTCACGCCGCTGCCGGGAAGCTGTTCGATAAACCGCTCGGCATACTCCGGGCCGGAGAGCTTCTCGCCATAGCGCACCAACCCGAACCCGTCGTGGATGCACTGCTTGAGGATGCCGCCGAGGCGCGCTTCCCGCTCGATGAGGAGCGTTTTTGCTCCAGCCTGATCGGTAGCCAGCGCCGCGGCAAGACCCGCAGGACCCGCGCCGATGACGACTACGTCGAAGTTTAGCTCCTGCGTCATCGCGACTGCACCTCCTTGATCGAACCAAAGAGCACTTCGCCGCCGGGTCCGCTTTTGCCGACTGCTTCTAGCGGTTCTTTCGTTTCCTGTGCGATGAGTTGCAGCACCAGCGGCCCGCAGAATCCGCCCTGGCAGCGGCCTCCGCCGGGGCGAACGCGGCGGCGTACGCCGTCGAGCGTGTCGCAAGGCACGCTGCGATGCAGCGCGTCGATCACCTCGCCGCGGCTGATCTGCTCGCAGCGGCAAACGATCTCGCCATAGTCAGGGTTTTCACGGATCAATGCATCCCGTGCTTCGGCGCCCAGTTCGCTCGCGCGGACAATGCTCTTATGCAAGGGGTTGAAGTTTTCGTTTTGTTTGACTTCGCGCGTGCGCATCAGCACCTCTGTCGCCATCCGGCTGACATCTACGGCGATTGCCGGAGCCGCCGTAATGCCGGGGGACTGGATGCCCGCCGCGTGTACGATGTTCTTCGTCCATTTGCCTTTGCGGATGACGAAGTCCTCCTCATACGTCGCCGCGCGAATGCCGGAGAAGTACGTGATCGCGTCGCGCATGTGCAGCGCGGGATCGGTCTGGCTTTGCTTTTCAAACACAAACGCAACGTTTTGCGGGTTTGTCGTAAAGTCTTCCTTATGATATGTCTCCACTGCGTCGGGGCCGACCAGCGTGTTTCTATCGATGGTCTTCACGAGCCCGCCGCCCTTGGTGTGCCGCTTTTTGGTGGAAGAAGTGCCAAAAGACGAAACGATCGTGTTCATGCGCGTGGAGGCTTTGTGGTCGAGAATCGTATTGGTGCCCTTGCGCGGGTGGATCGAGAAAAAGCGATCCTGCGCCATGCACGCAACATCTTCTGAGAACACGCCCGCTGCGTTGACGACGACCTTTGGGTAGACGGTGCCGCGGTTGGTCTGAACGGAGACGATGCTGCCGTTTTCGAGCGTCATATCCAGCACGGCGGTGTCCAGTGAAAGCGTGACACCGTTATCAACTGCATTTTCCGCATAGGCTATTGCCAGCCCATAAGGGGAGACCACGCCCGCCGCGGGATAAAACAGCGCGGCAGTAATCGCGGGGTTCATGTTCGGTTCGCACCGAAAAAACGCTTGCTTGTTCAGATATTTCACCTTTGGGCCAAAGAGCTTGTAGTAGATCTGGCCGAAGAACGCGCCAATTGCCATCGCCCTGCCCTGAAAGCAAACATACTGGCCGCTGCGAAGAAAGGGCACGTCGAGCTCCGCGCAAATCTGGTCATACATGCGGTTGCCGCGTGTGTTGTATCGGCGCTTGATCTGTCCGGGGATGAGATCAATGCCAGGATGTACCATGCCGTCGTTCCGGCTGGTGGTTTGCATGGCCAGATCGTGTTCTTTTTCAACCAGCAGGATACGCATGTCATATTTTGCACACTCGCGCGCGATGGCGCAGCCGATGATGCCGCCGCCGATGATGAGTACATCCGGCGATACGCCTTCCAGCTTGCTGTCCTGCACAAGCGGCATCCGCATCGGGGGAATCTCTGCGCCGGTGAAGCGAATGTCGTTGACCAGCCCATCGTACTTTCTGCGATTGACCGCCAGAAGCCCTGCGGTGACCACGTCGTCCCAGCGATCGAGTTCGCCTTCCAGATAGAGCACGCGGTCGTGCTCGCGCGCAGAAACACGCCCGCCGAAGCGCGCGAAGAGAGCTCGATTGATTCGCTTGCAATATGACATGATGATTCGCTCCAAACTGAATTTGTAAAGCGGTCTTGATAAAGTCGGTCGTATAACCGACTTACTATAACGAGCGTATCATTTCGCAGTGCGTTTGTCAATATTTGCTGATTATAATCCGTTTGTTGCAACAAAAAAACGCGCCCGAAGACGCGTAACAGGCGCTAAGGTATTTGTTAAACCAGCTTTTGAAAATTCGTCGCCATCCATTCGATGAAGGTGTTGACGTCCATGCCCTCATTTTGCATAGTGCTCTGCACCATAAGGCCATCGACTAGCGTGAGCAGCAGCCACGCAAGTTGCTCTCCGTCCGCGCCCGGCGCGCGCTCCAGAATGCGGGACTTGAGTATGTTTTTAAAATGCGCATACTGCTCGTTGAGCCGCTCTCGAATCAGGCTTTCTTCTTCGCCCGCGATGGACTCCACAAACAGCCGCAACCTGAGCTGCCCGCTCTCGTCAAACGCGCCGCGGATGAAGGTATAGCGCACAAGCCGGGGGAGCGAGGTGTCCTTTTCACGGTTGTCCACCCACGCCAGCAGATCCTCGGAAAGCCTGTTCCAATAGCGTTCCCCAAGGTCGAGGTAGATCTCAGCCTTGCTGCGATAATGATAGAACAGCGTGCCTTTGCTGACATTTGCACGCTTTGCGATTTCGGCAAGCGAAACATCGTGCTGCTCCTGAAACAACGCGGTTGCGGCATCGAGAATCTGTTGTTTGACATTGTCGTTTTTGGGTGCTGCCATAGTCGTACGCTTTCTGTTTCTTGCTATCGCGAAAAACGGTTTGTATTAAACGGCCTTAAGCATTCTTGCTGAGCAAATACCGGGCGAACTCTTTTGCGCCATTGACCGCTGGCTTTGTTTGAAAGGATGCAAGGTCATCCACGTCCCGCACGGAATACATGCCGTCGTAGCGCATATGATAATGCTCGCACATGCGCTGGATGCCAATCACAAACGGATCCGCCGCATATGCCGCGTCATAGCCGTGTGTGGCGAGAATCGCGATGCGCTTGCCTTCAACATAGTTTCCCTCAGCCGAACGGTAAAACTTCGCTAGTCCGTAGAAACGATCCAGCACGGCTTTCAACTCTGTTGTACAAAACCACGTATAGATCGGCGTCATGAGCACAATCAGATCGCTTTCCATTATAGACTTTGCAACCGTGTGCATGTCGTCTTTCTGAAAGCAGCCGTATTCGTCCGCTACATCCTGACAATGGTAGCATCCCTTACAGGAAGCGATGTTCATCTGCGCGAGCGTATAGTTGATCAACTTGGCGCCACCGGTGGTCAGCTCCTCAAGAAAAGGTTTTGCGAGTTCGGCGGTGTTGCCGTTGAGGCGGGGGCTTCCGTTGAGAATGCAGATTTGCATAAGGTGTGTCCCTTCCGTCTATTGATATGTTGGATCGCGGGGAATAGAATGGCTGCTTTTTTATGCGCCGAGCCGCTTAGAAACGGCTTGGAAGATGGTTTCTGCCTGTGCGCCGTAGCGGGAGAGCAGCTCACGCGCGCGCTGGTTGAGGGACTCGGCATAGCTCTTGTCCTGCATGCCCTGCGTGTTGATGAATACATTCAGGCTCGCGCCCTCCAGTGCTGCGCGGCAGAGGGAGGCGGCTACGCCCGCGTCGCTGACTGCCACCACGCTGCCTTTTTCCGCGCACTGCGCAATCAGCGGGAGCGCCTTTGCGCACGTTTCCATGATCTCAAGCGGCGGCTGCACCGCGCTTTTGAGCGCAGCTTCCATCCGAGCCGACTTGTTCGCTTTTTCTTCTTCCGTCTCTTTGGGGAGTCGATATGCCTGCGCCAGCGGCTCAAACGCCGCAGCGTCCTCGTCCATCAGCGCGAGAAAGCGGTTTGCAAGAGATTCTGTCTCTTTAAGAAGCCCCTGCATCTCCGCTTCAACCGCCGCATATTTCGGTTTGCCGACGGTGAGCGCGGCGACCATATGCGTGAGTGAAGCCGCAATTGCGCCGACCAGCGCGCTTGCGCCGCCGCCGCCGGGTATCGGGGCTTTGGAAGAGAGTTCCTGAATGAATGTGTCAATTGTTTGATCGCGAAAAGCCATATGGTTGCCTCCAGAATGGTTTAGTTTGCGCCAAGCGCCGTCCTTACTTCGCCAAGCATATAGAGCGAGCCCAGTGCACAGACGATGCCGTCCGCTCCCGCCAGCTCAATGGCCAGACGCACGCCTTCCTCCACGCTCCCGCGCGAAACGGCGGAAAGGCCGCGCTCGTTTAGCATTGCAGCGAGCGCATCCGCGTTTAACGCACGCGGGTTATCGGGCGTGACGGTGACAAACTCCTTTGCAAGCGGAGTGAGCAGTTCGATCATCTGCGGAATGTCCTTATCCGCCATTACGCCGATTAAAAACGTGATCTTGCGATTCGGAAAATGCTCGCGCAGGCTTCGCGCAACCGCGCTAACGCCTTGCGGATTGTGCCCGCCGTCAGCGATGAAGACGGGGGCTTTGTGCAACAATTCAAATCGCGCGGGCCAGTTGACGCTGCGCAGGGCATCCTTCAGGTTCTGCTCGGAAATTTTCCAGCCCTTGCTTTGCAGCAGCTCAATGGCTGTGATTGCCACTGCGGCGTTATTTGCCTGATACGTGCCGACAAGTCCGCATTGCAGCGCGCCGTAGGGTTCGAAATCAAACCGCAAGAGATCGAGCGAGGGGGAGACGCTTGAAAGTCGTTTGTGATCGGTGATGTGTAGCCGCGCGCCGCGCGAAAGACAGGCGCTGGCAAACACCGCGTCCGCCTGCGGATTTTGATCATAGATCAGCACATCGCCGCCGCGCTTGATGATGCCTGCTTTGGCGTTTGCAATGTCCGTGATGGTGGGACCAAGCTCGCGTGTGTGGTCGAGGCCGATGGAGGTAATCACCGCGAGTTCCGGCGTGTCGATGACGTTGGTGGAGTCCAGTTCGCCGCCCATGCCGACCTCCAGCACGACGATATCCGCCTTGCTGCGAGCATAGTATTCCAGCGCGATGACCGTGATAAGCTCGAATTCCGTCGGGTGATCGGCCATCGCATCCGCGTGCGGCTTGATAAACGCGGTGATCTCCGCCAGCGTCTCGTCCAAAATCGATTCGCCGTTGATCTGCATGCGCTCGTTGAAGCGGTTGATGAAAGGTGAGATATATAGCCCCGTCCGATACCCCGCAGATGAAAGCGCTTTTGCGATCATGGCGCAGGTAGAGCCCTTGCCGTTGGTTCCGGCAACGTGGACGAATTTCAGCTTTTTCTGCGGGTTGCCGATGCGCTCGAGCAGTTCCCGCGTGCGCTCAAGCCCAAGCCGGCTGCCGCGCCAAGTGACGTGGTGGATATAATCCATCGCTTCGTCATAAGATAGATAGTCGGGCGCGGCTGCTTCCTTGAGCTCCGAAAGTATTCCGTGTGCGGGTTGACGCATCGCCTTTTCGCCCAGCGTGCGGTTGAGCAGAGCAACGAGGATGGTGTTGATCACCATCACAACTGCAACCGGCAGCGCACGCGATGCCAGCAGTACGGCAAAAGGTAAGCCGGTGAGAAACGACAGCGCATAACTTTTGAACAAATAAGAGCCGATCATTTCGGAAACGACAACGATCAATACGATGCGTAGCAGGGAATGGTTCATCTTGATCACGCGCGCAAGCGTACCCGCCGTAACGCCGATGAGCAGAAACGCAATCGTCAGCGGCGGGAAATACGCTCCCGCTGTGGGAAAGAGTATGGTGCCCAAAGAATCTGCCAGCAAGCCGACAACGCCGCCCGCCAGTGGGCCAAACCAGATGCCCGCGAGTAAGATCGGAACGCTGTCGATGCTCAGGCGAACGGACGGCGCAAGTTGCAGCATGAGAAATTTCGAGAGCACGATTTGCAGGGCGATGAACATCGCCAGCAGAGACAGGCGTTTGGGTGTGATGGATTTCATATGTGATTCCTCCTTTTGTTTGCGCTGCACAGCAATGCAGGATCGCCTCAAAAAGAGGGAGCTTCCCGTTTTGGTGCAGTAGCGGACGCGATATTGCACCGCAAGCGCGATGACGCTTTTCGTGCAGCGGCGACTTCCCATCCAACTGCCACTTAACGCGCAATACCTACTCTACTTGAGTTCTGTTTACCCTCGTTAAACGACGAGGACTGCAATGATTATAGCCTATTCTCTGCTAAACGAAAAGCGTAATCTTAGGAGCGCGGTTTTTCACGGATTCCCGCGTCAAATACCAGCTCGGCAACATCCGTATAGCGATTGAGCGTGTACAGATGAATGCCGCTTGTGCCTTCCTTTATGAGCCGCTGTACAAGAGACACGGTAAAAGCATGCCCCGCCGCGCGGAAGCTCTCCTCGTTCTCGCCATAGCGGCCGACAAGCGTCGCAACCTCCGCCGGAATCGAGCAGCCGTTGCTCAGCGTCATGCGCACCAACCCGTCTTTCTTAAGAAGTGGCAGCACACCCGCGACGATTGGCAACACGACCCCGCGTTTTCTTGCGCGATCGATGAAGCGCAGGTAGTTCTCTACACTGTAGCAAAGCTGCGTCATCAAAAAAGCCGCACCCGCATCCTGTTTTTTGAGCAGCGCGTCGATGTCTGCATCCAGCGAATCAGCCAGCAGATGCTTTTCCGGATAACATGCGGCGGCGAGGGAGAAGCGATTTGTTTGCGCGCGGATAAAGGAGATCAGCTCGTTTGCGTGCGAGAAATCGCCGTTTGTTTGTTCAACCCCGGCGGGAAAATCCCCGCGCAGCGCAAGCAGGTTCTCGACCCCGGCGGACTCATATTCCGCAAGCGCAGAGAGCACATCCGCGCGGCTGTTGCCCACGCATGTATAGTGCGAGAGCGCCTCACACGTTCCGCTTTCCTGAATGCTGCGCACGACCTCCAGATTGCGTCCCTTATTCGATCCCATCGCGCCATAGGTGCAGCTGATGAAGTCTGGCGTGAGCGCATAGAGCTGCTTTAGCGTGCCTAGCAGCGGCTCCAGCGGCTTGTCCGATTTGGGCGGAAACACTTCAAAGGAGAGCGTTGGCCCGGATTGAATACGGTCGATAATCTTCATGCGTTATGCCCGTTTCTTTCTTGTTTTCTTGGTGTTGGCTCCATTTATTCAGGTCAATATTCCGGAAATGATATGGCATCGATATAATAGCTTGAAAACGAAGGGGAGCGCGTCAGCTCGATATACTCTGTTTCGAGCGCGATACGCTCGCTTTGTTCAAACAGCGCGAAGTTTCTTGCGTAGAGCTTTGCGCCTTCGCCCGCAGCGTTGCCGATGCTCTCCACCTTTCCGCGAAACGGCTCCGGCAAGAGGCCGATGTCGCAGAGTGCGTCGGGCGAGAGATGGCTGCCGAAAGCGCCCGCTAGCAGCACGCGCTCGATCTGTGCTTCTATAAGAGCCAGCGCATCCAGCAGCACCGAGACGCCTGCGCGGATGGCGGCTTTGCCAAGCTGCAGCTCGCGCACATCCTTTTGTGAAAGCAGGACACGCCCTTCGCCTTGCGCAACGAGAAACGCAGTGCTTCCGTCTTCCGATAGAATCAAGCGATCCGATATTGGCGAATCCGCGCAAAATCGTCCCGTCTCGTCTATCGTACCCTCCCGCACGAGCAGCGCGATCAGGTCGATTAGCCCGCTGCCGCAGATGCCGCGCGCAGGTGCGCTGCCGATTGTGGAGACGTGAAACGCGTTGTTTTCCAGCCGGACGTGATCCACCGCTCCGCTTTCCGCGCGCATGCCGCAGGAGAGATTTGCGCCCTCAAACGCGGGGCCCGCCGCTGTAGAGCAGCAAACACGGCGTGAGCCATCCGTACAGACCAGCTCGCCGTTGGTGCCGATATCCAGAAGCAGCGTCGGCTGCCTGCGCTGCTCGAACGAAGAAGCGCTCAAGCACGCGACGGTGTCCGCGCCGACAAACCCGCCGATCAACGGCGCGATGAGCATCATCGCAAAAGGATGCACCTGCAAACCAAGCGCAGCGGCAGGAAACGCGCGCTTCTCAGCCGAGTCGGGCATATACGGCGCGCGCACAAGCTGCGCAAGCGGAAGATCAAGCAAAATATGGTGCATGACCGTGTTGCCAACGAGGGCGACGAGTGTCACCTGTTCCGTCGTTCGTCCAGCCGTCTTAGTCGTGCGTTCGATTAATGCATTCAATGCAGAGACCACGCAGGTGCGCAGCGCGTCGGAAGTCTCGCTCGTCAATATATGGTTTGCGCGGGTAATGACATCCGCGCCGTAGGCAGACTGCGGGTTTTGCATGCCCGCGGAGGCAAGTTGCTCGCCTGTCGCGCCGTCCAGCAGATAGCAGACGATGCTCGTTGTGCCGAGGTCAAACGCGGCAAAGCATGCTCCGGGTAAATTCCGGACGATCTTCGGATACGGCGCAAATGAAACTTGTCGTTCGGTCGCGTCATACAATGTGTCGAGTTCTCCGGCGGAGACCACCGTAACCGTGCAGTCCTGCGCAATTTTCGTTTTGCAAGCGAGCACGCGCTCTGACTTATCACCCCGTGTGTAGAGCACTGCGCATTTGCCGCATGTGCCGTTGCCGCCGCAGGGGGCATCGATGAAAACGCCCGCCGATTTTGCCGCATCTGATATCAGCGTCCCTTCCGGCACGCGGCATTCGATTTCTCCCGGGCGAAAGACAACGCGGCAATCCATTAAATCGCTCCTGATCCGGCAAGCGTCTTTGCAAGCGTGGCCGCGGCAGCGGCATCAGCCGAATATCCATCTGCTCCGATCTGGCGCGCAAAGTCTTCCGTAATCGGCGCGCCGCCGACCATAATGCGAAACGAGTCGCGGTTTTCGAGTTGGTTGAGTCCAGCGACGATATTCTTCATGGCGGGCATGGTCGTCGTCAGCAGGGTGGAGAGCGCAACGATTTTTACATTGTCGTGCGCTCGGATCGCCTCGACAAACCGCTCCAGAGAAACATCCACCTCCAGATCGATCACCTCAAAGCCCGCGCTTTCGATCATCATCGCCACAAGGTTTTTACCGATGTCGTGCATGTCTCCCTGCACGGTGCCGATCACGGCAGCGCCATATGCGCTGGTTGCATCCTTCGCCAGATGCGGCTTGAGCGCCTCTACGCCTTTCTTCATCGTACGCGCGGCAATCAGCATCTCCGGCACAAACGCTTCGCCACGGCTGAAGCGCTCGCCGATGATCGTCATGGCGGAAACCATGCCCAAGTTCAAAATCTCCATCGGGTCTTCGCCTGCGTCTATGGCAGACTGCACGAGTTCGGCGATGATCTTCGCTTTTCCTGTTTCGATTGCGGCTGCAATTTCTTCTATCTTATTCATATCTTCCTCATCAAAAACTGAGCGGCTGCAATTTCTTTATTTTATTCATACTATCCTCATCAAAAAATGATCGGTTACTTTAGTCTTTCTTCGCTCCGATGCGTCCTTCGCGAAATGCCGTGATGTAATCCATGCAGTACTCGTCCTCGCCTAGCAAAGCGTTTGTCGCGTGCAGCAGGCCAACCATTTCGCGATCCAGCACGTCCATGATAGCGGCGTCCATGCCCGCGTACATGGCAAGCACGAGAAACGCATGGTTGATGACCGGACGCGCGGGCAGACCGAAGGAGATATTGGAAAGCCCGCTGACCACATGCGCACCCTTCGAACGTGAGCGGATCTCCTTTGCGCAGGCGGAAAACGTGGCGAGCGATTGCGCATCCGTCGAGAGCGTATGTACAATGGGATCGATCAGCAACCTGTTTTCCGCGATGCCATATTCGGCTGCTTTTGCGCGAATCTGCTCAAAAAGATCGAGCCTGCCCTCCGCGCTTTCCGGCACGCCGGAGTTGGAGCATGTCAGCGCGATCACCTTCCAATCGGAATTTGCGATCAGTGGGAAAATGGTTTCGATCTTGCCGCTCTCCATGGAGACGGAGTTGACGATGCCCGCTCGCTTGCATTGCGGCAGAACGGCGGATAGCACGTCCGGATTCGGCGAATCGATACAGAGCGGTAGAGAAGATGCGCTTTCAGCAAGCCGGGCTAGCCACAGCAGCGTCTCCGCCTCCGCTTCGCTGTCCACCGCGGCGCAGACATCCAAATAATCCGCGCCCGCTTCTTCCTGATGCTTTGCGAGGTTGATGAGGAACGCTTCGTCCCGCGCACGAATGGCTTTCCCTACAGAAGGTATGAATCCATTTAGTTTCTCTCCAATGATGATCATGCGTGCGCTCCTTGCCGTGTTCTCTCGAAATTTTAGTTAATGAACATCATATCAGATCATATATCATTGTGTAATCCAACAGTTGATTGACATTTTTTAAGAAACATCCTACACTATGTAGCAAGGATGTGAGAGTTTTGATTCAGAAAGCGTTTATTCGAAACGAGCTTCGATACCGATACCCCGAGCTGAAAGACAGCATACGCGCGCTGATGCAACCGGTCGGCAGGCCCTTGCTGTTTGAAGGCACGGGGAAGGCGTATGGCGCGCGCGTCATCGTATGCGACAGTGCAGAGTTGAATCTGCTGTCCAGCGCAGGGCAGAGCGAATCGCTGTTTCTCTGCATCGGCGCGCCAAAACCGGAGCTGCTTGCGCAATATGACATCTGTGTGTTGCCCAACAGTGAGCAAGTGGGAAATATCCTCAATTTCTTACAACGTTTGTTTGACCGTCTGGACGACTGGACGGAATCTCTGCGTCAGGCGGCGGAAGCGGCGGAAGGGGTGGAGGAGCTGCTCTCCCGCGCGTCTGAAATACTCCAAAACCCTGTGCTGCTGCTCGACGCGCGCGGGCATATCGTCGCGCATTCGGAGCAAGGGGAGGGCGCTGTTGGCATGGAGCCGTTCCCGCTAGACGAGATTATTCATACGAGCGGCGAACGCGTTGAAAAACGCGGTGACCCATCCACGCCGGAAGCGCTTTGCGTGCAGATTCAGAGCGGGGATGCGCGCTATACATTGCTCTGCACGGCGAGTGAGCGTATGCTCTACGCCAGCGATGAGATCGTATTTGAGTCATTGGCGGGTTTTCTGCGCTTGATGCTCTCCGAGCGAAAGCGAAACGTTGACGGACGACGAAAAAGACGCGACAATGAAGGCGCAACAAGCGCATTTCGCTCGCTGCTGCTCCAGGAAAATGAGGAATCAGCAACAGCGCAAGCGCTTAGCGACATAGGTTGGAGCGAAACAGACGCATATGCCGTCGTCGCGATAGAGCCGGTCGATGGCGATCTGCGCGCGGCGCAGGTGGACTTCATATGTGATCAGCTGGAATCCGCGCTGGAAGGCTGCTGCGCTTTCGCGCTGCCGCCGGTTGTGGTTGCGATCGTGCGCACAGACCTGCTCAAAGGTGAAGCGCTGCATGCCACACTTCGAGCAATATCACACGCAAATGGATTATTGATGGGTGTTTGCGAAGCGCTTGCCGGTTACTCGTACTTCCCGCAACGGCTTGTGCAGGCAAAGCGCGCGCTCGATCGTGCGGCAGAGATTGGCGGAGTCGCTTGCTATTCGGATATCATCGAGGACGAGATGATCACATGCGCGCAGGGAGCGTTTCCCGCGGCGTTGATCTGCATGCGTCCCGTGCTTGCAATGCGTCTTTATGACCGCGCACATGACACGAACTATCTAAAGACGGCGGAGCAGTATGTCGAGAATCATTTCAATGCCGTAAAGACTGCCAGAGCGCTTTTTATCCACAGAAGTACGTTGCTGTATCGTCTGGATCGCATCAAAGCGCAGTTTGGGTTGGATTTGGATGATCAAAGCCTCTCTTTGCTGCACCTCGCACTCTCGATTGGCATAGCAAAAACGCTTTGAATGCAAACCCCAATCGTTGCACCGGGCAATAAAAAACCCGCCCGAAGGCGGGAAGTGCGACGTTTATTTTCCGTTGCGTAGCTGGCCGCTGCGCACTACGTTTGCCAGATAGCCGCCGCGCTGCGTTTTTATATCCGTAACGGTGACGACTGCGCCGTTGCAGTGCTCTTCAAGCGTTGCAATCGCTTCGTGCAGGCGCTTGCGCTGCATGGTCATGATCAGCATGCTGCGATCCTTGTCGCGCCCGTGCACGTCGATGGTCGTCATACCAAAA